>NZ_JYNH01000013.1 GCF_000960765.1 Desulfosporosinus sp. I2
CTGCTTCCCAATTTTCGTGATTGACATCCTGTACAAGCGTTTCAATGGATTGTGGAATATTGTCATCTCCCCCTAGGGGTTGTTTTAATAGATCACCACTTAGCATGACCATGACAAAGAAAACGAGTGTGACTATTGGAATAGATATCACCAAAAACCGTCTCATAAAATCATCTCCTTAGTAGGGTCCCTTATAATCGCCAATATCTGTCATATTCTTAAGATGATCCTCGTACTTGTACTTGTCCACATACAAACTCCCTGAAGGATTTAAGGTTGCCAAGAAAACGTCTGATATGTCACGAATTCCCTGCTTTTTGAGCTCATTAAGTAGCCAAGTTTTGTCTTTCTTAAGCTGTTTTAGGTTCTCTTCTACAATAATACCATCGTAAATTAATTCGGAACTTATTCCTGAGGGGGAAACTGCAATGTTCATGTCCTTGGGAGTTAAAGGCAGGTGTTCCGGTTTTAATAAGACAGAAATCTGACCGTTGGGCTCTATAATTGCAAAATCGACTTGGGTCACATCAAATACGCCTTTGTTCCTGAGCAGTTCTAAAATCTCTGATATCCTATATTTCATTTTCTTTAACACATTCTCCATAATTTTGCCGTTCATGATGACGATCGTCGGTTCACCCTCTAAAAATTTAGCAGCATAGCGCCATTTTGAGGATATGATTTCCATCAAGTATCCTAAGACACACCAAGTTAAAAGGCCAACAAAATGTGGCCACGCTCGACTGGATAAATCGGTTGTTAAGGTAGCGGCAATGGAACCAATTGTAATCCCGAGTACATAATCGAAAAAGTTAAGCTGACTTATCTGTTCTTTGCCAATGATTCTTGCAAAGATCAGAAGAGAGAAAAAGCCTATAAAAGCTCTAACAATTACCACTAAACCCTCATCCATATTACACCTTCCATAATTCGCATAGTATAAGGGTATTATCTGACATTAATAAATCTTTATACTATAACAATGACTCAGCCGCAGATACGGTCGAGTTCTCTAACATTCTGGCTACTGCAAGCTTGGGACACTAATCAAGTCAAAAAGGACTTTTTATTCTCCTTATCTATGGCCGTAAATTCCTCTTCAGTGATTAGATTTTTTCTCTTAAGCATCAGCAATATATGCAAACTTAACAGATAATTAATCAATTAATTACTCCTCCTGAAATAAAAGGGCTCACCTCTTAGGCAAGCCCATTAACTCTAATAGATATTACATATAATAGAAGGAAAGCTACAATCTCCAGATATACATCTTTATACATGCATTAGTGGGTCAATTTCAAACCCTGTTCAGGAATTACACCTTTAATACGTTAGTAAGATCACATATGGCTTATTAATAGTAAAAAACCTTGTATCACTAAGAAGCTTAAACTAGTTCAACAGCCATTTCTAATAAAGCAATAAATATTAAAGTGGTGGTTGTATTTAGGTTTTAAAGAAACACAGGATTCAACTATATAGAATATTATGGTAGATGAGGAGGTGAGGGAATGAGTCATGGGGATAAATTTAAGGGTCAATACCCTCCGCATTTTTGGTATCCGCCACAACAGTACCCTATAAATTATCCTTTTGTCGAGAAGGGGAAGGAATCCATCAACACTTCTAAGTCTTCACTAAAACCTAAGGATAAGTCTGCGGGGCCTACGGAACGAGATATTGTAGTTGCTGATATTTGGCCTTTATTGCCTGCCGCTGTTGGGGCTGGAGCAGTGATCTTATTGCTGCTAATGGCAAACCATAAGCAATGGAAGGATGAGAGCGATAAAGGGAGTTTTGAAGGATATCCTGAGCCTCAGGGTACTCCGGTCGGATCGGCTGTAGTCGTCATTTATTCAATAATCGCAACTGTAGGTGTGGCATACTATGTGTTCAAGGTGTTGACAGCTAACGATGGGCATATGATTACAGCATTTATTCCAGTGGTCTCGGCCATTACTCTTTTAATGATTTATTTTGCTGTTGCTTATGACCTTGAATATCACATGGTTCCGGGAAGTTTTACGGGAAATCATTTTGGAAATGACATCGTCACCGAATTATTTACGTTTGTCTATTTTAGTGTTACGACCTTTGCTACTGCAAGCATGGGGGACTTCTCGCCAATCAGTAGTGCTTCAAGAATTCTAGTAACTCTTGAAGTCTTGTTCTTTATATATATCTTTACAATGGGGATTGTCTTTTTTGCCGATTCCTAAGATATAAGGTATTAAAGAAGACCAAAGATGGATAACGGTGGATAGCTTGATAGTCTGGGCTCACGGCAAATATAGTCCGCAGGAACAGGAAGAGAGGCGCGAGCTCAAGGTGTTCAATTGCGATTTTCTGCAATAACCATCAGTACCCCCACTTATATGAACATTTTTATCGGTTATTACTAAGGCAGATATCATGGTTTGATTCGCTAAACTCCCATCTACTGGAAGCATCGACCTTTAGCCAACTACCCAGTATTTCTGTCTTTGAGCGCTATTTGCTACTTTAATTTGGCTGTTTTAATTCACCTGATTTCACAACCTGAAAGCCTTCATTGTGCTGAATTTTTAATAATTCTGCTTCCTGGAATATGATGGTATTATATATTCGTAAAAAAGGTGGTCGTTCAAACGTGGACTTTGATGAAACTTATCCCACAGACCCAAACATTTGTCCTCCTTTTCCAGACGCCGAATATAATGTCCCTCCCGTCAAACAGGCCCTTCCATCGAACCCGACGCTCAAACTTGGTTATTGGGAATTATTATCTCCCACGCTTTTGGGAACAACTGGGGCGCTTTACTTGAGCTTTTTCTCAGACAATAATCATTTAACCAAACGCTGTGGGGGGACTCTTTTCAAACGCGCTATCGTTTCGTATGCGATTGGCGCTTCATTCGCAGCTTACTTCGCAGTAACTGATGTCTGTTCGAATTCCAAAACTCCACACGATAATCTGTTTAAACCCATTGGAGGAGCCCTTGTCTCAATTATCTTACTTTTTGCCGCAGAATATCTTCTGCTCTATCGATCTTTTCCTTCCAGTTTCAAAGGGGATTTAGGGGATAACTTTTGGACACAACTCGTCACGTTTTTATATTTAAGCATTACTATTATTCCCGGTGCTAGCGTAGGAGACATCATGCCCGATAATTTGACTGCACGTGCTTTGATCGGCACAGAAATGGCATTTTACCTGTTTACTATGGCTACAGCAATCCAGCTTATCCTGGCTCAATATAATTAAGCAAGTCGCAGTTGACAACAAAAGCACATTACCCAAAGCTCCCTTTGGGTAATGTGCTTCAACCTTGGAAGTATTGATCCTTTTCCTTGCCAAAGGAATTTTCTACTTTTGTTCCTTTTGAGTCCTTAAATTAACACGATGACAAAAAGCCAAAGCAGCGCCGTTTAGCGCCGAGCTAAACGAACCATTGTTAATTGCTCGGTTCAGATTCGAGTAGGGAGTAGACCCGCACGTTCTCGTTTTCGTCAACGGTCGCCAATATCACATCGCGTATTTCTGCATAAGTAGGTGCTATCATTTTTTTGAGCCATACATAGTCTTTTCCGATTTCTTCAAGGAGCGACATATCGATTTCTCCTTCAACGATGATCGGCCTTGTGAGGTTAAACGGTCGGGTCTCAAACTTCATATCTGAGGGAGTAAGAGGTTGGTATTGGGGGTTCATGAAAACGGATATATTTCCACCCGGTTCCCATATGGCGAGGGATACTTTTTGTATATCCTCCACTTTTTCTTTTCGAAGCTCAGAAAATAAATAATCAATAGAAATTCTTGCAATCGATAGGTTTTGAAATTGGATTTGTCCGTTCTTGATGAGCTTGATCGGCGGCGGATCGAGATATCGCCTGAATAACGACCATTTCAGGCTTAGCCATGTCGCTGCAACATATAACACGATGAGAACAAGGGTGGTTGTCAAAGAGCCTTTTAATCCCAATTTCTCATCTGAAAGCGGATGGGCTATTATATTGCCGAGGGTCAGAGCAATAATGAAATCGAGGAACCTTAATTGAGAAATGGAGCGCTGTCCCATCAGTTTGGTTGCGAGGAGTAAAAAAATAAAGCTAACAATACTTCTTAACATCCATTCGACAGTTGTCAAAGTTTCTTGACTTTTAAAGAATATGGCTTTGTTATTGCTTGGGTTTTGAGAACTATTGAAACAAAAAGTAAGCTATTATAATAGATGTGCGAAATGTTTTTTTATTGGATATATGAAAATTAGTGTATATGTAGCTCTTACCTTCTCCACGGGCAGTCACGAGTAAACATTACTTTTGAAGCATCTCTATCATGCAAAATACTCTTAGTTATTTCAGTAACTTTAGATATAGGCCATACATGTCGAAATCTATAAAATAGGGATAAAGTAATTAGAACTATAAAATTTTAACGATGGTAATAATTATTTCAAATAACCAGCTAAATAGAATTTCGACATGATACTTTATATTGCTACTGACCTTCTTACGGAGATATAGCAGTAAAAATATACAAAGAATCTAGATCAATGTTACTGAGTAACGACCAAAGGTTCTTTCAATATGATACTCGTACCTTCCACCCCTTACTTGACTATTACTTTTCCCACCGCATGTGATCATAATATTACTAATAAGATCTATATACCCTCCGAAACGTTGGAATTTCTGGAAAGTGTCGCGAATATTTCCTTTGGGACCTTAGATATTTATTTCAGAGAGCATGAACATAAATTTCACACGCTACACATTATAGACCCCCATGTAGCACCTTGTAGACATTAGTACCACTTCGATTTGCCAGCGGTTACGTAAATCCATCTAACACTAGGGAATACTAATTGTCTTTTCTTCCGTGAGATGACTTTCGAATCCCCCAAATTATTCCACCCTAACATTTCTACATTTTCCTCTCATATCCTCCCACGATAGCAAAATAATCCAAGAAAAAACAAAAAAGCCAGACTTTATGATCTGGCAATACACGCATTATATTCCCCCAAACATAATGACACGATAAAAATAACATCCAACTCTACAACCCGCTCATATCAAGGCTTTCAATCAGCCCCGATATAGCACTATTAAGCACTCAACGTGCCCTGTCACGTTAAAAAGAATATAAACTACTATATAGGGCACTGCATCAAAACGCGGTTCGTTCGCTGAGCCATAACACGAAAGAACAAGCCAGATTTCCTGTATACTAAGGAACTCTGGCTTGTTCTTAATCGGGCATGTGAATCCCCCTCTAAAATGAGTTTAACGTGTTCAATTAAACCATCTTATGGGGTGGTATGCTCAGGCTGGCACTATCCATGCCCCAAGGATTAGACGTGACCCGAATAGGAAAAGCCCGAAACAAGCACTATAGTAAATCGACGTGAGCGAGAGAAAAAGGGACTTTGGCCTTTCGAACAAAAACACACTAAATGAACAAACAATGGAAAATACAAACAGGCGAATTGGCTATCAGAGAGGAATTTGGACGAAAACGGAGAATATAGTTTTGATGAACTTCCCTTATTGGCTTAGGCATTCATGAATTGAGACCTTGTTTAATATGTTTAAACAAGGTCTCAAAACTGTTCTAACCAGGAGGAACAACATGTCGGAACAATTGACAGCCTTCAAAGAACTTCGGACTGCCCAGCTCTCCATTACTACTTCCTGGCTATTTAATGGCACTACCATCGAGGATAACGTTGTGCCAATCACGACAGGGAGCGGTACTATTGCGATTGCTTACGACCAAGCTGTTCTTTCATCAGGTTCGGCAATTAATTCCACCGCTACAATTCGTACTGCTGGAATTGTCCCCCCTGCGCCAGGTATAGGTTTACTCGGTAGGATTTCTGGCCTGTTTAGCCCCGGGGTAGTGGGTAGCACGCAATATATAGGGATTGACGACGCTGCTAATGCCCTGTTCTTTGGATTTAATGGTGCCACCTTTGGTATTATGATCAGGAGCCATGGAATAGATAACTTCGTTCCTCAGAATCAGTGGAACTCTGATCAGTTATTGGGTCCTGGCAACGCCTTTATTCTTAACCCTTTGAAAGGAAATATCTATTCCGTTCAGTACCAGTGCTTGGGCTACGGTCACGTTGATTTTGCCGTTGAAGACCCGTTCAGTGGTTATCCGGTGCTTGTGCATAGATACTCGTCTTTAAATAGTGAGCTTACACCAGCTTTTAATACAAGATATAGTTTCCTGGTTGCTGAAGTCAAGAACTATACCAATGCAACTGACATTTTTATCAAGACGCCAGCTGCAGCGCTTTTTGCGGAAGGCAGTCCCGCCCTGCCCATCACCGGAACTGCTGCGGCTAGTGCAGGAAATCTTTACTCAGTGACGACAGGTACATTGGCCGTAGTCAGTAACGGCTATTTAGTTCTGCAGTTGATCAATCCAGTTAATAACAGAAAAAGCGCTTTCATTCAGCGCATTTCCAGTGGGGGCATACATAATACGATAGTGGACGTATTTCGTAACGCCACCTTCGAGGCAGTCGGAACCGCCTTGACCCCGCTCAACCAACACTTTAGTTTCCCCGATCAAAGCGGGTTCACAGTGAAATATCTTACGCAAAAGGATGATCCAACCGAGGGAGGGGAAATTCTTCTATCAACGATAGCCTTAAGCGGCAACACGAGTATTGATTATGTCGGAACAATTATTGTGCCGCCAGGCTGGAGTTTTTACATACGTTTGTTAAATCCCAATAGCTCTGGTAGTAGCAACAACATTACGGTCGTTTGGTCGGAGATCTTGACGTAATCCTGGGCTTTTCAATTATTTAGGTTGAACATGTAGATAAAATGTACAGTGTGCTTCTGCCCCTGATGTAAGGCCTATCCCCTTAACTAAAATTTTACCTGAGGCAGGAATAACCATGGGTGCTGGAAAAAGCATTTCAACACTTGAATTAGAAGCTGCTAGGGAAGCCTTTCCTAAAAGTGTCTGTCCGTAACTGCCTGTTGGGTCAAGGTATAAATCAAATGTTACGGCTGCTTTAATTGCCCCAACAGTAAGCTCATGCAGATAACCCTTTTGGGTAGAATCGGTATACATTCTTCCTGACCTCCATGAGTAATGACCTAAGGCTATACGGGCATAGGTTCTTCCCTCTGCAGAAACAGTAATATTACCGGCCGCTGCTCCCCCAAATGTTCCTGCTCTGTAGTTGCTGAAATGATCGAGGTATTGCCAGGTATTCGTTGTTATTATAGGGTTAATACCTTGTAAAGTAACGATTTCATTGGCTCTGTTTCCAGCGTCATTGATACCTGAAATAATTACTTGCTGAATACCTGGACCGTTACCAGTGTCGTTGGCATCGCTAGAGACAATGCTTAAGCGATTGGCGGTTGTTAACTCATCCTCAATTCCATCGTTAAGGTCTTGTTGGCTAGCCGTTGAAAGGCTACTACGTCTTCCGTGACGGTCATAAATCCTTGCAGCCGCAACTACCCCAACGGTTGTTAGGTCGGCAAGAGATTGTAGGTATGATTTTGAATTGGTATAGACTCGATCATCATTGTCCGTAATCACTCTATTATTAAAAACTGGTACTGCCTGAGGCTCAATTAAATTGGCAATCCAAGATACCTCTTTCTTAAGGGATCTCATCTCTTCAAGAGCTTCCTTTCCACCGCTTATCTGGTAGTCAACGATACCTTGGTAATTTTGGAGATAGGTAAGAATCTCCTTAAAAGTCTTATGTTCCTCCCGATAAGCCTGTTGAATCTCGGCAAGAAGGATTTGTATGTTCTGTAATTCGGCTATAGTTTGGTGCTTGGTCTCTAACTGGGCGTCAAGCATGCGTTTTTTCATATCCAGAAACTCACTCATAAATTCTGACACAAGGTGGTCGTTAATATTCATAGCGTTCCCCCCTGTTATATTCTGTATCAGACTATGCAAAATGAGATAAAAAAAGAAAGTATATTAAATAAAAAAATATAGAGATTATTGCGTGAGAAGGAATTATTAGACTCGAAGGTTATAGACTTATAGGAAGATTCCAGTTGTCATGGAAAAGGAGGCGAATGGCGATAGAAGAAACTAGTCAAATTTATAATGGTGATTTCCTCTTGGTGCAAGATATTATGCCAGATTTTCCTGATGGATGGTCTAAGATTGGGGGAGATTCTTCTACCGTCTGGGAGTGGACGGGCACCCCACTTGGTCCACGAGAACTAATTATCCTCCATCCTACTGGACCCCGTGCGGGGATACTTCAAGCAGCAGACGTTTTTATTCAAGCCGCCGATCATCAACGCTGGGAGGTTTCAGCTGCTCTTCAAACAAATCCGCCTGGTGTTTCAAGCTATATTCGCGTGTACATGGGCAGTTCTGGAGCACAACGGGAGTTTTGCTTAACACCATCCGACCAACCCGAAATTTTCAAGGTCGTCTTTACGACCCCTGTTGGGACAAACGGGTTTCGGATAGAAATTGGAATTATCGGACCAGGAGTTCTCGTGATCCACGCTTTGGAGGCCTTCCGAAGATATCCTCACCAAACTGTAAAACTCGATGAAAAGGGTAAACTTTTCGCGAATAGGGTCGACGCGGTGGGTCAAATACAAAGTCCAGTTAATGTAAAACTCATTAGTCCCTTGCCAATCCCCGTTAGCTTCCAATCTACAGTAACCAATGATATTCGGGATATCACTCCCCTTAGGGATGGTATAAGACTATATAGTAGTGAGGGTAACCCATTAGCCTCAACCCCCGATGGCATGCTCAAAGTTCAAGTAGTAAATACTGATAATTACCGCGAAAGTATAGAGTACGTCATGGCAAACGTCATGTCAGCAACTACCGAAACGCGGGATATTTCTTCACTAAAGGTTTTCTCTTATGCCGTCCATAACCGTGGCTTGGTTTCGGCTTATGTAGTATTAGGAATTAGTCCAGATGGACTTATTTGGTATAGTGACAGCTTTGAAAAAGAGGTGGTAGCCTCAGGACTTTTACCCTTTACATCAAGCTACTTCCTGCGCTATGTACGATTAACCTACAGAACTAGTTCCGGAACGGCTCCGCTAACGATCTGGATTCAGGCTAAATATTAAATGAATGACTGGAGCAATAGCCTATTACTCCAGTCATTTCTTGTATTTGGAATGGCAAAAAAGCCTATCTAATTATTATGCCGTGTCCTCGCGCCAAGCAACTGTCATTGCGACGGGATGTGTTTGGTTACTGTTATTTGTAACTATTATGACGATACTTTTCCCGGCCCCAATAACAATGCGTCCGCTAAAGTCAAGCTCTATAGGGTCGCCATTCTGGACAAAGGTGCCAATATTGGCGCCTCCGGTTACTGGATTGGTCGGTTGTGTTATCCATTTACAAGTTAATGCAACTGCGCTGCTGTCTGTAGATGAAAAGTTTGTAACATGGGGGGTTACCGCGGTTCCTGCTGCGAGAAACGAGGAGTTTCGCATGATAGTTATAGTGGTATCATCGTTTGAGCTTCCAGTCACCCGTGAAATCCGCAGAATTTTAGTTGAAGCTATCGGATTATCAATTTCGAGGGCCATAATATGATTTGCTCCGACATTGACTACACCAGTATCGAGCAGATAATATCTACCTTGGTTTGCTGCCAAATCCATTGCATTACTTGTTGTTAAGGCTCCTTCATTGACGAGGATTTTATCCCAAGTGCTCGTCGTTGGATTCCAACCGTACAAGTTTGTTGTAAACGTTATGGGAGTAAGTTGTAGAGAAGCTAGTGTTATCGTGGTATCAGGCACCACAATATGAAGGTAATGCCCAGTCTGAAACCCATCTTTGGATACCAAGATGTTGTAGGTTCCACTTTCTATTGCCACGGTCGTAAAGCTTCCACTAACGTCAGTTATCTGCGTGTCTAATATTGCGATATCCGTTAAAATCTGTACACGGACTCCTGCGATCGGTGTCCCGTCATTAACATTTTTAACTATACCCGTAATTTGTCCAGTTGCCATAAAATAACCTCCTAACTGTCCAGCAATTTTTGATCACTATAACAGGCGGGTAATAAGAGTTGTCCTTTGCGTGGAAATAATGAATCCCACTATCCGTAGCAGTGGTATGGTGTACAGTTAATATATTGTATGGTAGCAATCTAATAATGGTACTAGCAGAATTGGTATTTGTGGATTATAGCGGGATATCAGTAACACGTTCAAAAGTATACCGGTTTAAAAGAGTTTAATTATGATTAGAAAATAGTTGAGTCATTTGATACGTATCAGAACAAGGCAGAATAGGCGAAAGCTTTAATGCGAAAGGAAGGCTGAGACAAAGCTTCTACATACATGGCCAGTACATTGATATGATTCTCCTCTCCATACTTAAATCAGAATTTGATAGCAAGCCGTGGGTCTATACTGGGGAATGTTTGTCTATGATGTGATTCATTCGTAGAACCTTTTTCTTAGACACAGCTTATCCTGATTCCCCCTTCCGACTCACAACTCTTCCTCTACCCTCATCCCGCTATTCAGCTCAAAAACAAAATGCGTTGGTGTGAGAACTGGTATGGTATGCTACCCCCAGACAGGACAGTGAAATAAAAAACTGTACAGTCTGGGGGTAATTATGTCACAACAGAGAAAAATACCCGTAGAAGAGATGGTACGAATAGTAGAATTGTATCTCTTGGGGAAAATAGGATATAAGTCAGCATATCAGGAAGCTGGCGTATCTGAAGAGGCATTCAGGAAGTGGCTCTTTAGATACAAAACAGACGGACCATCAGGATTTCTACCGAAAGAACACAACAAAAGATATACAAAAGAGACCAAGCTCTCAACCGTTCAGGATTATCTGGCAGGAAAAGGGTCGAAATGGGAGATCTGTGAGAGATACGGGGTCAGGGATAAAAGGCAACTTGATCATTGGCTAAAGGCGTATAATTGTCATAAGGATTTCCGAATACAGACAGGAGGAAGCCGAATGACGAAAGGCCGAAATACGACTGGACAAGAGAGGATACAAATTGTAAAAGAGTGCATATCCACTGGAAACAATTATAGGGGGACAGCGCTCAAATACCAGGTTTCATACCAGCAGGTCTATACGTGGACGAAGAAATACCGTGAGATGGGAGAATCGGGGTTGGAAGATCGGCGAGGACACCGTTCTGGAACACTGCCGAGTCGAACACCTGAGGAAGAACTGAGAGACCGGATAGCTCAGCTTGAACGGGAAAAATATGATCTAGAAATGGAGAATGCACTGTTAAAAAAAGTCAAGGAATTGGAGAGGAGGCGACGCTGAGCTTCGTAAGGTATCAGTCGGCCTATGAAGCGGTGAGAATATTATCTGAGGATCGGTCATTTTCTGTATGGAAGCTCTGTGCCTTTTTACACATTACCCGGTCAGCCTATTATCGATGGCTGACGCATCCGAAGAGCAACCGCGAGTTGGAGAACGAACGAATTGCAGACGTTGTTGAGAAGATCCACAAAGAGCATCCTGATATGGGATACCGCAGAATACGGGATGAGCTGGACAGGAGACACGACGTTCATGTGAATGATAAACGTGTCCTTCGGATCGACCGTGCCCTTAATATTAAATCAACAATTAAATACAAAAGGCACGGATGCACCAGGAACGCGGCATCGCCGGAATACATAGCCAAGAACTATCTGAAACGTCAGTTTCACGCAGACGCGCCAAACTCGAAATGGTTGACCGACGTGACGGAGTTCAAATACTACGTAGGGCCGGAAGTCCACAAACTATATTTGAGCGCCATTCTGGACCTGTATGATCGGCGCATTGTTGCCTATGCCATTGGTGATCGCAACGATAACAGACTCGTTTTCGATACATTTGATGCTGCCGTGGCCGCCCATCCTGAAGCCCATCCGCTGTTTCATTCGGACAGGGGGTATCAGTATACAAGCCGCATTTTTCACTCGAAACTGCAGGCCGCAGGAATGAAGCAAAGCATGTCCAGAGTGGCTCGCTGTATTGATAACGGACCGATGGAAGGCTTTTGGGGTATCCTGAAACGCGAGAGGTATTACGGGTACAAATTCACCAGCCGGGAGCACCTTGTTCAAGCCATTTCTGATTACATCTTCTATTATAATTATCGGCGTTTACAGCGCCGCTTGTATATTATGACGCCGATGGAGTTCCATATGCAGTACGTAAAGGCCGCATAAAGAATTGCTACCCGCTTTTTAGACGGGTAGCAATTCAGCAAACTTCGTTCTATTTTTTCATTGTCCTATTGACGGGGTGCACACCAGTATTTCTCAACCAACGCATTAAATATTTCTTCATCAAATTCCTCAAGTAGCGAATCCCTGCTGTTTATCGTCTCTAGGATTTCATCAAGCCTTTGCTTCAACCCATCCTTTGATTCAATTATCTTATCATGCTCTAGCCTTTTCTTTCGCATTTCCTCCAGCTCTCCGGATATGCTTTTGTACTCCTCATTATAAACCTCAGAATCGATGTTATTACTCACCTGAAACCGGATAAGTTTCTTCAACTCATTTTTTAATTCTTCGATCCGCTCATCCAAGGCTTCAGTCTCTCTGATATCTGGCTTTAGCAAAATAATCGTTTCAATATTTTCAGTCATCGTCTTGATAAAGCTCTGCCTGTTTTCATAGATTCTGTTGAACATCCGTACAAAGGCATCCATCAAAGCATTCTCATCGACAGCCCTGGCGCCACATGCATCCTTACCGTCCATTATGTAAGTTTTGCACTGCCATACAACTTTCTTTGATGCATTGTTGCTGTTCCACTGTCTTCTCTTGAAAATGTTCCCGCAGTTGCCACAAAACACTTTTCCACTAAACGGATATCTACTGCTATATTTATGCCTGTCACCTACCAGATTTCCCCTTAATAAGGCTCTTCGTTCCTTCTCATCCTGAACCTTTTCAAATAGCTCTTTGGCTATGATCGGCAGGTGATTTTCATCGATCATATACTTCTGTGACTGGCCCTTATTAGACGTGCGTTTATGGGTGAGGAAATTAACGGTTATGGTTTTCTGCAAAAGAGCGGCACCATAGTACTTCTCATTTTCCAACATCCCGCTTATGGTTGAATCCCACCATTTTTCGTTTCCAGTAACGGTTTTTACTTTATCTTTTGTTAACCCCTTGGCAATTGCATTGTAACTCTTGCCTTCTAGGTATTCAGTGAAGACCCTGCGAACCAGTTCTGCTTGTTCTTCATTTATGACCAATTCTCCATTGTCATTTTTATCATAGCCGAGAAACCTCGTGGTATTGACTAAAACTCGACCACTTTCAAATTGTCTTAGAATCCCCCACTTTGTAACATCCGATTGATTTCTACTACTATCTTGTGCCATCCCGCTAAGAATGGTAAGCAAGAGTTCACCACCAGAACCAAGTGTATCAATATTTTCCGTTTCAAAATAAACGGCTATTCCTTTGTCTTTTAGCTTCCTTACAAAGTGTAGGCAGTCCTCGGTATTTCGAGCAAATCTCGATATCGACTTTGTAATAACCATATCGATTTTACCAGCCATACACTCATTGATCATTCTTAGAAATTCAGTTCTTTTTGTTGTAGTAGTTCCTGAGATACCGTCATCAGCATAAATATCCACCAGTTCCCAATCTGATCTTTTACTAATGGTATCCGTATAATGCTGTACCTGTGATTCGAAGCTCGTTTCCTGTTCTTTCAAATCTGTGCTTACCCGGCAATAAGCGGCTACCCTTTTCTTCGCCCCCAGGGCAAATCCTTTAACCACTTCAACTGGTTTTACCGGAATTACAGTAACGACCTTCTTTACCGCTGAATTTGAAGCCATAAAATCCCCTCTCCCTTTCCTTTATATTCCTTTTGTGGTGACATGATATAATTGCTGGGGACACTAATCAAGTCAAAAACGACTTCTTATTTTCATTATCTATGGCCGTAAATTCTTCTTCGGTGATCAGATTTTCCCGTTTTGAGCATTAGCAATATATGCAAACTTAACAGGTAATTAATATTCTTATCGTTGATCATTCAATTCCTCCTCATGAACATAAAAGGGCTCACCTCTTCGGCAAGCCCATTAACTCTAATAGAAGCCCTTATATAGAAGGAAAGTGAAACCTACCCACACTTCGACCAATCACCAGTTATACACTCGGAACATCCTCCAACCCAGATGATTTTGTTTTGGCAAACTGGACATTTGTTATTCTCAATTAACCACTGCTCACACGGTTCCATACAATACGATTGTCGGTTGCAATCAACGCATACATCTTTCATCTTATAGCCTCCCATTACGAAGATTGAGCAGCAGTTGCGCTTGGTTCCGCGCTGCTCGATCCAGGTTGTACTGTGCTCAATTTACCTAGTTCTTGTTTAATTAAAGTCCTGACTATATCAAGTATAGAGTCCATAGGAAGATCTTTTGCAATATCACTCTTAGCCAATTCAGCTTGAATAATATGGGTGAAGGACTGGGTTATATCTTCAATCGGAAATTCTTTAATTGGTTGCTGTTTGGCATCGACGTAACCTTGTCCAAGAATGTAAGACGCTGAAACGATCACAAGATACAATACATCCTCAGTTGGCATTCCTAACTTGGCTATGGAATTAACCATAACTAAAATCGCGGCACTGACGAAGGCCCACAGTTTTCGAGATTTCAATTTGTCTAGCATAACTTGCTCCCCTTTCTCATTACCCTAAATACTTCGCCACCGCAGCCGCCGTTTGATATTTGTTATTACCCGAGAGTAGCACTTCGTTTGGATGCTTGGTTGTGGGTCCCCCTATAACAATTAACTGGTTGGCGCTCATGGCCTCGGCTGGAACCGTTTGATCTGCTGGCCTCACGAATACAGCACAGTTACCATTTTTAACAGCTACATCAACACCAGCCCAGTAATCTTCCTTCGTATATAACAATACGGCCATTTTTAACACTTCGTTTCCTCCTTCCAAATCCTTAAACAGTCGGTCCCAGGGAAACCCTGTCCCCGGACACCTTGATTTATTAACAGAGTCAAGCCGATAATGCCCGATGATATTGTCGCGGGTCACAGGTATGCCTAACGTCCCGATTAACCACCGATGTAAGGCTAGTGTGGCTTGGTACTGCGCCTCTGGCATTACGTCACCACTGTCGCCTTCGTGTTCGATGCTGACCGTGTAATAATTCGGATTAACCCCCGGAATTAGTAAGGGCCAAGCCGGTTTATTAATACCGCCATTGGCCCAAGCAGGATTTTTAAGATCAACATATTGGTGAATCTCGCCGTTCTTACCAACCCCGAAATGAGAACTCACTTTACTCGCAGGGTTGGCAAACCAAGAGTCAGTGCCAGATAAAGTCCCAGCCATGATGTGGTCCACTATGGCTAGGAATTTATATCCTTTACGGCTGCTGAAGTTCGGCGACCCCTTCCAGATAATCGCTGGTTTTAACATGTCATTGCCCCTTCCTAAAGAGTTATTAAATAGACACTAAGCCCTGTGACCAGCGTCATTAAACTTGAAATAGTCAGTGCGATCAGCCACGATGGTCTACTTCGGGCCGCTCTTAACACTTCATCCAGCTTTGCTTCAAGTCGATCAAACTTTTTCCCCATATCAATTTCTAAGGAGTTCAGTCTGCATTCTTGAGCCTCATCCTTAGTTTCTAAGACTGCTAGACGAGTTCTTAGCTCGGCTATTTCTTGCTCACTCAAGTGACCAAACCCCTTTCTGGCAAATAAAATAACACCCTCGAATTCAAAGGTGTCCGGTGTGAATTGTCTACAAGTTTTTGATACTATTTGACACAGTATGCGTCAACTGTTCACTAAGCGGCAGGAACATACGCAAGTGTTTCAGTATACTCTTGCTCTGTGATATACCCATTCGCAAGAGCTTGGTCAATGTCGGAAAGACTAAAATTCTCTGCGGCATACTGTTTCACGGGAGTGTGATAGTCCGCTGGAATACTTGCAAAGGTACGATTCCCATAACGATAGATATTCACCGCATACGCTTTTGTCAACAAACTATTTACTGCCATTTTTACATTCCTCCTAAACTAATGTTACTTCCATGAATTCAAGAAGCATTGCGTTTGTATCCGCTAAAGCTTGCTTCATTTCTGCGATTTCCTCTTCAGGTGCTTTTCCCCTTTGAGCGAGAGTTCCATCAGGTTTATAAAACTGCAAGTTTACGTATGAATCGCCAATTCCCACCTCGTACAAAGATACATCAATTGCATCATCAAATCCTCCTGACTGAGCAATGATTTGCGAATCTCTGTAGCCTTCAGCTTCTATGATGTTTTCAATTTTCCCATTCTTAATTAGTGCGTACCTCAATATCCCCACCTCACAACAACTATTCCTGAGCCACCTGCTCTTCGATTAGACGCTGAACGTGCACCTCCGCCTCCACCGCCTGAGTTAGCTGCTCCTGCGGTAGATGTTGCATCTGTAGTAACTGCTCCTTTACCGCCACCTCCAGCACCTCCAGTTCCTCCTACGTTCCCAGTATACTGAGTTGCTCCTCCGCCGCCGCCAGCATAAAGGACACCGTCTATTTCGCCAAATTCTCTTGTGGTTGCTCCTTGTCCTGTTCCACCTGCATATGTTGAACTGACGCCATTTAATCCATTTGATCCGCCATTACCACCATCTGCGCTACTTCCACCGCCGCCTCCGCCTGAGCCTCCATTACCACCAGGCCCAACACTATTGTCTGCTTGGGCTACGCTTCCACCGCCGTTCGCGCGATAGTTACTATCCTTAAATTGGCTATATCCACCTGTGGAACCAGCGGCTCCACCTGCTCCAACGGTAATGCTGATACTTTCCCCTGGTGTTACTGGCACATCTAAATAAGTTTGCGTATAGCCCCCACCGCCACCTCCGCCAGCACCGCCACCGCCACCACCGACTAGAAACACATCAACGGCAGTTAGATTTTCAGGTACAGTCCACGTTGTTGAAAGAGGACATGCTATTTTTGTAGGTATGACACTTGCACCGCCGCGCCTTATAATCAATGCTTCGCCCATCTACCTCACCACCTTTAGTTGTATTGGTAATGCGACTGTCGGTGCTTTTTTGGCATACAAAGTTATTGAATCGTTGGCTGTTGTTATTCTATATATCTGGCTCCAAGCGTCTAATCTCGCTTCATCTGTGGAGTATGTTCCACCCATTGTTACATCTACAATGGGGTTATCTGTTGCAAGGATGCCTGCAACAGCCTGTGTTTTAGTAAAAGGTGCTTGGGCTCCAGCCCATGCTGTGTCTAGTGTGGTAGTGAGCGTCCCGTGCTTTACGTGAGCGAGTTCTGATAATGTCGCACTTTCAGCCAAATGCGCAGTAACATCATCGAATAGGGCAACACCACCCACTGCCCCTTTTTGGGATAATGGCATTGCATTCGTAGCCAGGGTTCCTTGTGCTGCGGTGGCATAGGCTGTGGACGCTGTGTAGGCGGCTGTCCCTAATCCAAGGATTGTTTTCACTTCCTCCAACGTTTTCTTAACGAACACTCCTGCTCCAGAAGAAACCAAGAAGTCACTGACTGCCGTTGCGAGTGAATGGGCTATCTTTTTGTCGAGTTCTACTTTTAACCCGGCAGGGTGTACTGCCCTTGTGTTATCCGTTCCAGTCGTTGTCTCAGCTGCGGTCGCTAGTTCTACATGGCCCTTGACTGTTTGAGATGAATTTTCAGCTAAGTGTGAAGTAACCGCTGCTTGGTCAGCCTTAGCCGTATCGGAAGGATGCGTATGATCCGCTCGAGCAAACTTTGTTGCCACCCCAACTGTCGCTACCCCGTCCATTACAGGCGCTACGGTTCCAGCTTGAGCCAATACAAAGGCAGTTGACGCTGCTTGGGTTGTGTTTGTATTTACCGCAGCTGTTGGAACCGTGGGGGTACCAGTCAACGTCGGAGACGCAAGTGGTGCTTTCAAAGCAACAGCTGCGTCAATTAAGTCCATATTTGTGTTAATGACGCCGATATCGACGGTATCCGTTCCCGCTGGTTTTGTAAGGTTATAATTTGGTGTATTTGTCGCCATAGTGATCTCCCTTCTTAGGAGTATACTTTTAAATCATTCCAAGTCTGTGAGGAGCATTCGCCCCATTGTAAACCCGACACTCTATTCCACCACGAGTACGCGTACTCAAAACTATAGGCGAGGTGCGCAGGTTTAATCTCGTTAATCGTTTCAATGAGACCCGCCATATTCGCAGGTATTCCTAGTACACCGATGAATTTTAGGACAAAGGTATTATTCTCTGGGTCTTCTAAAACCTGTACTTCTGCATTGGTGTAGGCTAAGGCAGTGTTTTTAAGCATTTGCTTGGTCACGGTTCCGTTACCCCGTCGCTTAGCCTTTACAATTTCTCGTCTCGTTTCAAGCGTTTTGGATAGATCCGTTACGATTCCATGTTCGCTCTCCCATAGTTCTAGTGCCCAGGTGGCTGTATCTATAAAGCATTGGTTCAGGAGGTCTGTTCTCCGAGCGTTGAAGAGCCCGATTTCACGAGCTTGTGTTGCTTGCAGTTCGTTCATGATTCGGACATTTTTAAGATAATTGGGCAGATACCCCATCAAATCTGGGGTCAATAACTGAATTTGCTCATCGTTTGGAGGATCAATATCCTGTGTGTACATCAAAACCCCATAATAAGAGTCGCTATACATTTTCCCTAGACCCCCTTTAACTGGTTCCAGGTTACGGGTCCAGTCACCGTTTTCGATCGATCGACGATTCCGTCATTATTGGTGTCATAAATGGATTTGAGCATATCCCCAACTGTTTGAGCCGCGACCAGAAGCGCGTTCCCTGAGTCTGTGCCAATATAGAGTTTTTTGGTATCGGTCGTAATACCCAATTCGCCATCGGCAAGGGTTGGGAGGTTGGCCTCAAGACCCTTTCGTATCGTTATTAATACCTTTCTCGCCACATCATCTCCCTCCTAAAAGGTCCCACCATCAACATTAACCACCATCAACCGATTACCGTTGGCAGCATCGTACTGGATTGAGTCGGCATCGATGTTGGCCGCTACACCATTGGCATCGACCGTTATACCTTTATAGGGTTTAGCACTAATTGCATCAGCCGCAACGGTTATGCCGTTACCCGCTCCGATGTTAAGCGTTACTGAGTCAGCTTGTCCTCCACCCGTAAGCCCGGACCCAGCAGTCACGGTTTGAAGAGCCCCACCCGTTCTAACCCAAGCAGATCCACTCCAGCCATACAACTTCAACTCGTCGTCAACGAATAGATTCCAGCCAACATCCGGAACATAAAACTGCCAAGCGGCTCCATCCCACTCAGCAATGTGGTTCGTGTGCGTTAGCCAGGCTCCTGTTGGAGTGGCTGCGACAATGTAGCGGTCTCCCGTTACAGGGGAACCTGGAGGGGTTGCTAGGTTCTGGTCTTTTACCGACGCTTGGGGCTCGATGTTATGCTTGGCCAGCTCGATTTCATTATTTATCTTTTGGGCTGACCAGAGATCTGTTGTGGCTGTTCCACTATCGTTTATAAGTCGATGCTTTGTTACGTCGTCGATGTGCGTTCTCGCTTGAGCTGCTGTTACCGTGTTGGTCCCATCGCTGATCCGGCTTACTTGGCCACTGCTTAGTTCGGTCGCTTTAACCTTGCCATACGTCGTCCCGTCCGCTACGTTATCTAAGGTCCCTGTCAGATCAGCGAGGCTAATTACATTGGCCCTTTGCCACGCTACACCATCATCGAGGTACACATAGCCAAGATTTGTTCCACTGCTTACGTAGTAGAACCTTCCGGCGACTGCTGCGTTGGGCCTTGAAGCATAAGTCCCCATCATCGCTCGACCGACTAAGACATTGGCGGCTCCATCCCCGATATAGACTTCTTTGGTATCTGTACAAAAGCCCATCTCCCCAGCCACTAACGTCGGCAGATTGATCTTTAATCCTCGTTTAATCTTGACTACTTGAGGCATTGTTCTTCCTCCTTTTTACAAGAAACTCCCACCATCGATCTCCGCATTTTGAATGTGGCAAGCCTGATCTGCCTTATGTCTCTCCAGCTCCGTTTGAGTGTTAACGATGGAATTTTGGACGACGTTAATATCCGCTGCCTCCACGATGTCCCCAGGAGTTTCGTAAGTGACATAGACAAACTCTGCGGTCGAGAATACTTTAATGATTCGCCGCCAAGGTTCTTCCCCCGGCAGACTGAGTGTATAGGCCAGCACCTGTTCACCTGTTAATTTACTCCCCGTATACACTAGAACACTACCGTTATTGATGCTGTCATGGGCTAAATCGCCTTCGAAGAATCCATCCACCATCGGTATTTTTTCCTCGACAACATAAAAACCTGTTTGCTTCTTGTTTAATTTCTCTGGAAATTGATCGACATTTTGCGGATACATGGTCTTACACCCCCAAACTTAAGACGCCTAATACCGCAACCTCTTCTTCGCCAACGATCATATTTTGGGCAAGTCCATTCATTTGTAAATTGGAATAGTCCGAGACCCCCAGTACCGATAGTAATAGGCTTCCGACCTGAGCGAAACTAACGTGTGAGGACAAAAACGCGATTGATTTCAGATACTCAGTAACAACCTCACCCAGAGTATCCTGTACTTGGTTTAGAGTAATCCCGTTGGAAAGGACCACGGTCGCGGACAGATTGATTAATTTTTCAGTGGCACTTACCACGGTAACGGTGGCACCTATGGGTCGGTTATCCTCGATGTGCTCTGTAACTTCGCTAAGTAGACTACTGTTGATAGCCCGTTTGTTGGAGTCGATGGCAACCACCTTCACTGTGCCGGGTCCATTCCAGAGCGGATAGACACGCGCGGCTCCTATTCCAGGGACTTCTATCGCCCATTGAACGTAATGTGCGACGTTTCCGCTGGTGGATGGGGTTCGCGCACGACTGAGCAACCTAGAAAGCAAGGCATCATCGGTTTCAGCATCGTTTCCCCCAGTGATTGGACTGGAATTATTAACTCCTGTGATACCACTTATTGCTGCGGGTATTTGGATTACCGTATTTTCTGGGACATTGTAAACTGTACCAACATCAACCGCTTGGATCATTACGGTTACCACCCCGCCAGTAATAACTCCTAGGGCCGTAGTAATATATCGTAATCCGCCGGGGGTTTGTACCGTCGTTCCCAGTGGTATGGGCGTTGTCTCCACTCCAGTAAAGGTGACTTGACCTGTTGCGGTCGTACCATCTTTAGGGGTAACCCCAAATTCGGTACACCGTAATCTTAATTCTGTTGAGTACCCATTGGCGGCTGCGCTTTGAGCGAAGACCATCTTTAGAACTTCATCCAGCAGCAGTTCGCTTTTTGCTAGCGCTTGGCTTGCTGGAGAAAGCGCGTCATAAATAAGAGAGCCTTCTGATTTATTCACATCAGAAGGCACGTTTTCTAGCATTCTATTAAGTATTGTTAAGCTGTCCTCACTAAACATGGGTGCTAACCTCCCCATAGATCGTTATGGTGGTGAAGCTAACGTCCGTCCTGCTACCGTCAATCTCTACCTTAATATTTTTAACACCCCTAATGTATGGATTGATAAGCAGCGCCTCAATTAAATACCTCTCTATTTCAGACTGTAAGGCCCCTCTAGAAAGAGTCTGATTGATGAGTGATTCTGATTCGTTACCATACTTTCCCGTGTAGGCTTTATACCTGTTCTTCGCGGTGTAAAGAGCCTTCCAAACCCAAATCTTGACCGCTTCTTTGCCCGTTACAATGACATTTTTCCCGCTATATAATAGGAAGTCATTATTATTGAAATCCCACGCATATTCTTTAGCCAGTGGTAATTCTGTTGTGGTTGTTACTGTTGATTGAATAAGGTCGCTTATATTGATGACCTCTGACGGAAATATACTCATGGGCTCACGATCCTTGCCAAGACGATGTAGGTCTGCTCATCGAGCGTTGGTATTAAGGCGACGATATCCTCTGCCTTAAGTCCCTCAGTATCTAGTAATAAATAATCCGCGACTAGGAGGTTTTCCTTACCGATCTGCAGGTCCCCGAGCTTGATGGTTAGCGGGTCCGGGGAAACAACGACTCCTACCTGAACGTAAGGGGTGTTGAACTTTGCCCCTTGCGTTCTCATATGGTTGATGATTGCGCTATATGGGTTCTTGATAACATCACCCCTTACTGTCCATAACGTTTCCAAAACTGAGACTCAAGGACATTGTGTATTTACCAGTACCGGGTTCCCATGTGTGGGTATCCCCCTCAATATACATCAGCGCATTTTGAAGAATATCAACATAAAAGACTCCGGTGTTAACTGCATACCCTGTACGGCAGTTCCAATTCCCTAAAGCCGAAAGGGTTACGGTACGCTGTACATCCTTGATAATTCCAGCAGCTACAGCAAAGCTGTCTTTGTCAGCTTCCTTGGTATAATTATCTTGGAGTAGGCCATATGCTTGAATCGAGCCGCTACTGCTGACTTCTCCAACATAGCTATTTCCCTCGTCGTAAATCTTCACTTTGTTGACCACCTCGGCGAGGGAATCTCGGTAGCTGGCACTAAGAATGTTATTACCTGTCCCGTCTAACCTAGATCTCAACGTATAATCCGCCACGCTCGTTCCCTTTTCGATGACGCACAGCTTTGATCCATCCATAACTGGAACGTACTTTTTCCCGTTTGTTTTTGACGCCTGGGTGTACAATTCCATGATGGCTTCATAGCCGGTTTTTTGAGCTATGAGCCGATTAACCTTAATTCCGGTGCTTGCAATCTCACCAGTTTCTATCCCTAATTCAGCGCATATCTTTCTCGTCGCATCGTCCGGGGTTGTGTTTATGAAGTTATATGTCACCTTTGATTTCGTAAGATAAATTAAATAATCGTAAGCAAGAAAGGGTAGTTCTTCGGATGCAGAATTGATCTCCCGGTCCCAGGCTACTCCTCGAAATATTTCTTTTCCGTCTAGTAGAAGCCAAACTTTAGTCCCCGGCCCAATTTGAGTCCGAGGTTGATTTCTGTCCCAAATCGGGTAGGCCAGTGTGATGTCTAATTTTCTCGCGGCTTGGGTCTTGTCCCCTGAGCAACTGATACTCTTAACAACCTTGGTTATATCCCTCACGACCCCATTATAAAAACTATAAAGTTTAATCATAGTGCGATCGTCCTGTACTCTTTAAGTTGTAAACTAAAATACACGTCACCTGTGCCGTCTCGCACCCCGTAATCAAAGGATTCGATCGTACATTCAGTGTTGATTGCTCCTGGCACGATATACCGGATAGGCTTACCGCTCGCCATCCACTTTTCAATTAAGTCGGTGCAAACGTTCGGCTCTGGAAAGGGTTTGTACTGACAAAAGCTATACACTTGTTTAGGGAAAAAGGATTCTAGGGAAGGGATCTCCGCGAGCTTTTGCTTGCCAATAAAACTGACCTCGCCTAAGCCTTCAACAACGACTGTGCTGTTATTTAACGATTTCTTAATTGAATAATTCGGTGGAGGGACCGGAAGGCGAAGTGTTTCTGATCCTTGCGTTAGCCAAAATTCCATGCCCTCCATCCTCCTTTACATATTCGCAGCCGCCGCGTCGAGTTTCTGTACGATCGCGTTTGCTATTCTTTGGACATCTGCCTCTTCCCTTACGACTGTTCCGTTCATATGAACCACTACACTACTGCTTGAGCCTCCACCGTTGTATGGATTCTGGCTTGCCGTTTGAACTCTTTCACCTTTGTGGAGCTTGGCTATATACCCATCGAAGGGAACATAATCTAGTCCATTGGCGTGATTTCCATCGATTCCTCGTGCGGAGCGCAGACCATCCGATGTGCTATTTCCGGAAGTATCTAAGCTCACCCTTGCGATCAGGGGGATGTTTACCCCCGGAATTAAGTTGATTTTATCGATGAGGGTATTAATTAACCCAATGGCCCCGTTTACTCCTGTTTTAAAGACATTTTCAATGCTTAACCATAAATCGCTCGCTTTTTCTTTAACCGTGTCCCAGTTTTTATAGAGCAGTATTCCTGCGCCGATGAGCAGCCCAATGCCAATGATTACGAGGCCCATGGGGTTTAAGTTCATTGCAAAATTCAATGCAAGCTGTGCAGCAGTTACAGCAATTGTCACCACTTCCATCGCCATCATCACCGCTTTATACGTTCCAAACGCAATGGCGATGCCAGTAATGAAAGGCCCTAACGTTCCCCAGTTTGTCTTGAAGAAGTTATACACCCCGGTTGCCTTCTCTAACACGCTGCCTAAGATATCTCTAACCTTTGGAATTCCTGTGTCTGCCACCCACGATATAACTGGCCTAGTTGTTTCGAATGCATCGCTCAGATACTTTTTCAGGGTCGGTAACTTGCTTACTGCAAAACCGATTCCATCCGCTATTTTGAGGCCGAACTTGTCCATTTGTGGGCTGTACTTATCAATCAAATCGATGATCGTCGTTAAGGTTGGTTTCAATCTTTCGAGCATGGCTTTTCCAGTGTCCTGAACCTTTGAGCCTAAGTTTCCTGTGATCGTACTCATCAAGCCCGTTCCACTTTGAGATAGTTTTTCCGAGCCGCCTTTAAAGTAGGGGTTCAACTTTTTATTAACGAGCGTTTAGTAAGCTGTCATGGTTTCCGTATTTGACAGATCATCATTTTTGCCTTTGCCTACAAACCCTTTAAATTCTTCGGCGCTGATCTTAAAGCCAAATTCTTTCATTCTCTCAAACTCGCCGTTCTTGGCGTCGGCAAGGGCCTCCATCGAGTCACTAATTGTCTTACCGGGGTTAAGCGCGGCCATATCCCCGGCGAGCTTCACTAAATCCATAGCCCCTTTCGTGTCTCCGCCCATCACGTTCACAGCCCTTGCCCCTGCTCCGATTACCTCCGATGTTGAAAACGGTGTGGCATCGGCATTTCTTCTTAAGTCCTTGATATAGCTGTCGCGCATACCCGTTACATCTGCGTCACTTTTGCCTTGATTGTTCACCCCGATGAAATGCTTCATGGCAATTTCTTGTTGTTCAAGCATTGCGCCGCTTTTTAGCGCCACAACTGCTCCGGCCCCGACCGTTGCCCCAACGATCATTGCTCCTGCAGCTAAATTCTTGAGTGCTGCTAATTTACTTGTGATGCCACTAATAACACTGCTCGCTGCATCTCTAATTCGAACGACTGGGGCAATCGCTCGTCTGCCCAGTGCGTTCATCTCGTTTTGAATCCGTTGTCTTTCTCGCGCTGCATTGTCCCGTATGGCCACTTGAGTCACGATTCTAGTTCTTAAGGGTTCAATGGCGGTCCTAATTCTCGAGATTGTCCGAGTGGCAGCCGTTGCATTGAGCCGAACTTCCATCTGCTGTCGCAGGGTTCTCTGTGTGGCGGCAACATCTTGTCTAAAGGCTGACTGTTCGCGCCTTACACCTCTCAAAGTGGCGCTCATATTGTCTCTAAGTGTCAGGGTGGCCCCGATAACGTGCCCCGCCATGCTCTCACCTCACTAAAAAAGCAAGGTCACTTACCAAAATAGACTAAGTGACCTTGCTTCCATTCTTCGGCTTTTTCTTCAAAGCTTAAGTTCATGCTGGCTGCCAGAAATATCGTCTCTTGACCTGATAAATTCAAAAGGTAGTCCAGAGTACAGCCCTTCTGCAAATAATAGTGCAGAAGGTACAGTCTCGGACTACCCTTTATTAGTTTTTTACTGCTTCGACGACACTGACAGAGTCTTTACCGTACCCCGCAAAGTCAACGATCTCTTTCGCGATGGAATCAATCTCCCCAGAATCCAGAATTTGATCGAGCACCTCGTACCCGGTGACTCCGTAGGCGGCTTGCAGGGCTGTGTCCTTGAAACTTGGCTCGGTTACACATTCATAAACCAAGAAGGAATTCCCCTCGCCCTCGCCAATCTCATAGGAGTCCAAGACGGTCGTGCGACTTGGCTTCGTGATGGTTACTGTTGCGTCCAAAGATTTCACATAGAGCTCTCTTGTTTCAGCTTTTTTTGCTTTGATCTTGTCAGCATTCGAGATCAACTCAGCGAGGGTTAGTTTTTTCTTTGCTTCCATATATCGATCAGTTTCCTTCCTATACAATGTCGATTGTGTCGATGAAGTCTGCATCGCTCGCTGTGAATCCGAATTTATAGTCCTCTTCTAACTTCTTCGCCTGTTCAAACTGAATTAGGGTCAACTCGTCGAACCATACGTTACCAATTGAAACCCGTTCAGATTGTTTGCCAATCGTGTCAGGATCTTTGAGCTTGCCGATGAGAGTGCTTCTTGGGTCCTCACCCTTTTTCCAGGCTTCGAGAATTTTCTTTTTCCCCCGGCTGAACACCTTTTTAACTTTGAGTGTTCCTTCGCCTTTAAGCCCGACCAGCTTGGAGTCCTCGTCCATGCCGATAGTAACGGTTTCCCGGTTGGCTGTTACTTTAGCCTCAAAGGATTCTAGTTCAAAGACCAGCTCTCCATCCCACCATACTTGGCCCCATGTACCATTGACTTGATTATTTCCTCTGATTTTCGCCAAGCAAAGTCCCCCTCTTTTATACGATTAACATCGAAAAGTCTAAGTCCTCCATGGCATCAAGAGGGCTTCCACTTGCTTTGATAAAGACCTTGCTCCCTGTGTTGTACTCTTTAATTTGAGCTGTTGTTAGCTTGCTGGTATCGAGTCCAGTTGATTGAAGATAGAGTTCCTGAGCATCCAAGTCAATCTCAGCCAGCGCTGTGAAATTCGGATCCAAGACTTCATCACTTTGGAGTCCTTTGAAATAAGCGTTCACGGCTGTCAAAAACAACACTTTGTTGTCATAGAAGTTGTTGACCTGTCCGACATATTCAGAATCAAAGGTGTCTCGAATATCCTCGCGCATCAGATCGACTGCTTCCATGATCTTGATCTTTTTGAACTTGGCACCTTTGGCTATGGTTGTTGTGGTTAGACTGTTGATTCCTCGACCTACTTTAATGTGCTCTCCGTCATTGATTAAGATCAGCTTCCCTGCATCGATGTCGTCATCGGGTGTGGCTGTTTCTGTGATGCTTTCAACTTCGGGAAGAATGAAGTATGTTGAGCTTCGAGTGAATGGCAAACCTGCTAGAATACCTGCGATCCTAGCGCAATATTCAGCTGTCGTATAAAATTCTCCGCCTACAAGGATATTGTCTGTTGTGAAATTAATGATTCCTTCGTGGTCGGAGGAACTGTTAGGTAAGACTGCTTTAAACGTCTTTTTATCGGTATCCCTGCGTGCTTTAATCCAAGTGGAGATGGTGGCAACATCCCCTGTGATTATGCCGGGTATAGCAAGGTAGTTCCACTTCTTATTGATGAGCCGCGCCAAGGATGCACTGTAATCGACCGCATCATCGGCCTCCCTTTCAACAATGACCTTTGTCGGAGTGCCAAGGAACGCTTTTTGGATATAATCGAGATTCACTGCCGTCCAATCCAGAGGATCGATTTGGGTAATGTCCGTATAGATTTTTGTGTCGAAGGTTACCTTCGTGGAGTCCTTCAAAATGAGCGCAACAATCCCTCTCGCACTTCGGGCGATGGCCGTTACCGCGAGTGTCTGAAACCTGATATTAATTTGAGGTAGTCCCATGTTTGACTACTCCTCCTTTAGTTCTAGTTCTTGCATTAACTCGACTGTTTCTTCGGTATAACCTAAGCTGTGGTCAGGCTCCGTCGACATGACCCACTCGTCGTTAACTTCCACAACGTCAACATCATTTAAGAATTCCAATTCAAACTTAAATTGCAGGACGTTGTCAATGAGTTGATGCCGCTTGCTTTTTAGGGTAATGACCCGAGCCCCTATTTGTAGGACATTAAAGAACGCTGTGTTGAGTTGGTCTAACATTTTCAGGTTTGCTAAGTCAGTCTTTTCCTCTGAAAAGTAATGGATGTTTATGGACATTAGCTTCTCTTCGTAGTCGATCGAGGACGTGTCGCCGATGGGCAGCATTTGCACGAAAAATGCAGGCGGTTTAAACCCGCTTAGTTCCTCATTCGCCACCGTCCTGATCGTGCTTACCTTTTCCTTTAGGACATCGATCACTGATTTTTTTATATCAACAAATCCGATCATAGGTCTAATTCCTCCAAGGCTGTAGCAATGAAGGCACTTAGCTCACTTGCGAATTCGGCCTCTTTTTTTATAACCGCCTTTTCAAGCATATGGACCCCCGGATAAAACCCAAACTCTCCGTATTGGTTGGTTATCCGGTGCCCATTTTCGTTTAAGTGTGAGAGGGGAGCGTTGTTTGTCACGGTTGATTCAACGAGATTAACAGACGCTCGCCTCTTACCCTTGGTTGCTGTTTTCCAATGGGCTTTCGTGAATCCAGTATCGTCGGGTGTATCCCGTTTAGCTTGAGTCAATACATCATTAACCTGTTTCCGCATAAATTTTTTAGCTTCATTCGGGAACTTCTCATTAATGACCCGCATTAAATCTCGTTCAAACTCCGTTAGCCCGTTTAGTTCAAAACTACTCATTGTAGACACCTTCTTCTCTGAGGGTACAAAATAGGTGAGTTTCGATGTTCTGTTCTTTGTCGTTGACCACATGATTGATGTTGTAGTTTTTACCTTTATAAACTACTCTCATGGTCGAATCGAGATCATTCCGATACCTTATAACGATCTTATGCACGACACTTCCGGTAGCCTTTCCGGCCTCTAGCTTTTGCTCCTTAACTCGGCTGGTTTCGAATTTGGCCCAGAGTTTAACATAGAGTTGCCAAAGCTTTACTTCCTCACCAACCTCATTCTCAAGTCTTACATAGTGTTGTATTTCCAGTCTGTTGCGTAATTCTCCAATGTTCATACGTTTCTCACTCGTTCGAGACTTAATAAAGAGGTCACGGAAAACTCCAGTTCACGACTCACTGAGCCAATTACGGCGGCTTCTCGATTTTCATACCAATACCCAATAAGTAATTTCATGGCCTGGATAACCTTAGCGGGAACACTCTCGGCAAGGTCTCCATAACCACAGGTATAATCTATGACGATGGCGTCTAAGGAAGTTGGCACAAACGATAGCCAAGATTTGCCGTATACGGGAGATAATCGTCCCAGTATTCCACGGGTACTGTAGTGATAATCTACATGCTCCTGAAGCGTAACTTCCTCACCGATTGAAGATTTATATGTGACCCGATTAACCGTTTGTAGGTTCCCTCTCGGAAGTTCGATGACATAAGCTGGCCAGTAATCAAAGCTCAGTTGCCAAGTTTGTGTGATGTAGGCCCGATTTTGAAATGACTCACAATACTCCCGAGAGGCTGTTATTATGGCACTCAGGAAATTATCCTCTGTGGTATCGTCCACTCTGAGATAATCCTTTACTTCCTGAACCTCCAAAGGTTCAATGGCGGGTGGTGTGGTTAAAACTAAATTCATAGCACCCCCCTTTCAAGAAAAGGGAGACGACTAAGCGTCTCCGTGTTCATCAATAATGTAGCTTATCCCCCAAAACGCAAATCACTATGAATATACTGAGCTGCGGTAATATTGGTCGGATCAGAGGCAGCAGTTTTTACTGTAATGCAGTCAAACCCGTTCGTAACGTCTAGTTGCGCAGGGTTAATCTGAAAGACCACCAATTTGTGCGCAAGGGTTGCCGAGGTGGAGTAGGCTACTGCATCCGTTTGTCGAACCAAGGAATCCGAGGCAGCGCAATCTTGGTCTGCCCAAATGGGAACGACATTTGTTAAGGCCTTGCTACCTGCTCCTTCGATATCGGTTGCCTGTTCAATCGTGATTTCGACGGGTTCTGCTGATGCTTGGTTAATATGGACCAGCACGTAGCACTTCCCCGAGTTACTCAAAGAGACATAAGTTCCGGTTATACCAGCTCCCGCTTGCGGGGAGATTGCCTCGATTGGCTTATTTTTTTCAGGAATATAACTCATGGTTTTGTACCTCCATATTAATGATTTAACTGGTAATCTTTGTCGGTTAACGATTTAAGAATTGATTTTGCGCGGAGAGGGTCAACTATTTTGTTTGACTTACGAAGATTTTCCTCAGCCCATAATGGTTGGAGATTAGCTAAAGACCAACATACTTTAAAGCCTGGGTCGTCTGGATAAGAATAATTAAAGGCACTTCTCGGGACTATGTGATCAATATGCCATAGCCCCATATTGTTCCAAGACATACCCTCTTTAAAGAGGCTTTCCAAGTGCCACTTCAGGTCAGTTAAGGAATATCCAGCTAACGCTTCCCATTTTGAGCCGTTTTTATTTCCCTTAATGGAATACCACATTAAACTACCCATCCTGCCATTAACCTTTTTCATTGCAATCTCTTCTGGAGACCTTGTTTTAGCTCTGTGCTCTGCTTGACATAATTTAGAGCAATATTTTGTAGTTCTTGCCTTGTATCCCTGAACGACATATTCCATTTTGCAGTAACTACAAGTTACTTTTACGGACTTTCTTGTGCTTATGGCAGAACAGTGCTTTGAACAATACTTCCCTCCGCCGCGATTAAACTCAGCCCGGGGGACTTGAAACTCATTAGTACAGATAGGACATATTCTCTTTACTGGCCCACCACTCCAACTTGAACTTTTCTCGCCAGTCTGGTTTTTTGACATCCATTCATAGTGACATTCTTTACTACAAAAATGTGTTTTCCTTGAGCTTCGAGATGGTCTTATCCAAACAGGTTTATCACATTCTGAGCAAGTCGATTCATATCCTCCACGCCAATTTGAATTAGCGCTCCCTTTTCTAGACTTATATATTTGTGTGTTTATCTACTTAAGCCCTCGAAGCCAAAGCTACGAACGGAGAAAGTGTGTTGGATCCACGAGAAGGAGTCAGTACCGAACCCCACACAGGTTGCCCATCAACTCTGTATATAAAGCGGAAGCAATTCTCATCATACAAAAATCTAACATGAATGGACGATGCTGCACTGATTCCACCCTTATCGATGATAAGGTACTGGGACAAATCGGCAAGAATGATGTCGCCTGTTGTACCGAGAGTTTGGCATTGCTCCAAGGGAATGACAGGACGACCGTACAGGGTGCTGTAGGGAGAACCGGAAATACCACCCGCTGGCATATACACCGGGATACCGCCTGTACCGACGGATAAAGCCATGGTGTAGAGTTGAGGTTCAATGTCCTGATTAATGAACCAAGCAGCGTTTTGACGGGATTTTCCCCAGCAACGGGACCACATGCCTACAATATTTTGAACGTTGACGGTCCCTGCAGTTTGACTACCCACCTTGGGAACGGTCACTAAGGACTTGCTGTTCATAAGGCCTAAAGGCATTCCAGCTCCTGTACCGTTTAAGATGGCATCGTCCATTTTGAAGCCGAACTCTTCTGCAAAGCCCTGACTGATGACCGATTCCAAGGCGGTAGCATCAAGCAGAAGTTCGTCCGTCGCATAACAAAGCCCAGTTAGTTTGTGGAGGTTGAGTTCCATCTGCCGAAACTTAGGTTTGCTGCCGATTAGTCCATCGGCTTCTCCCTCCCAGTACGCTTGAATACCACCCCAACGTGAACCGTTCGCTCGACTGCTTTCGTCGATGGCATTGATTCTTAGTCCGGTTGAATTCGTACTGAGGGGCACTTTGTTACAACGACTGGCGAGCACGCCTGTCTCATAAGCACGCTTTAAGATTTCTTTGGAAAAATCTGTGTCCACCAAAAAACCACCGTCGCTACCCACGTTTTCATTCAAACCTGCAGCCGCTTTAATGGATAACCGATTGTCCATCGAGCCACCTGGTCTGGCGGCTTCGATCACTGCTCGGAGTTGTTCACCAAAGGAACCAAATTTTTCTACTTTGGCCTTAGGTTGGGCATACAACGGTGCATTAACTGGGGTATTTAAGTCGGCCTGACGCGCTTCGAGCTCCATAGCTGCTTTGATTGTGTTTTCCAAGTTAACAATTTCCGCTTGAAGAGTATCAAACCCAGCTTGTTGTTCTACGGTAAAGCCCGTTCCTGATGCCATGGCTGCGTTTAAGAGTGTTTGCTGAGCATCGAGTTTTTGTTTAAGTAGTGCTTTAAAATCCATGGTCTAATCGCCTCCTGTTTAAATTGAATTGGGCTTGATATAGGTCAAACTCCAGCAGACTGAACTCATCGTCTGCACCCTTGCCGTCAGCTTCATCATCAGTTTCGTCGTTATCAAGTTGAGCCAGGACTTCAGTCAAGCTGTCCACGGCTTGCCTGATGAGTGCTTCGTTTGTGGAGGATATTGTTCGGCCTGCATTATGAACCTCGGGCAAATAATTAGGCAGTGGTTCAGCTACTACGCTGACCACTGCCTGGTTGTTGGGTTTTTCATGAGGTTGATTGTTCGGTGGGTCGTTGACCGAAATATCTAATGCAGAACCGACCATCGCCTGATTTGGTGGGTTACGGAATCTGCTCAGATCAAAGGACAAACCATTCATGGTTAGGTAATCCTTGTTCATCGAAGCTGCAATTTGCTTAGTCTCTTCGAGCACATCAGCAAAGCCCAATGCAACGGCTTCCTCAGCAGTGAGCCAGGTTTCAGCGTTGACCATTTCACTGATCTTTTGCGGCTCCATCCCTGTTTTTTCTTGGTAGGTTGTCAGGATGCTCTGGTCGATTTTGTCCATGTCATCAGCGAGTTTGCGGAGATCATTGGCGTTACCAATTGCCATAGTCCAGGCTTTATGAATCATCATCATGGCATTTCTGGGCATATAAACAGTGTCGCCAGCCATTGCAATCACTGAGGCAATGCTGGCGGCTAGACCATCGATATAGACATTTTTCTGGGCTGGATGGCGCTTTAGCATGGAATAGATAGCAAGGCCTGCGAAAACATCCCCGCCGCCGCTGTTGATGTAGATGTTAAGAACTGAGATATCGCCGAGTCCCTTCAACTCCTGTGCAAACGTCATTGGTGTTACTTCATCTCCCCACCAAGTTGAGCTGGAGATGTCACCATAAAGCAAAAGCTCTCCAACATTCGGAGAGCCTGCCTTCGCTTTAAATTCCCAGAATTTTTTCATTCGTTATCACCTCCCCGCCATAATAATCTTGTAGGTATCCTCTATCAAAGCATCACTCTCAGCTTGGCTGGCCTGTACCCCTGCTTCTTTGAAGTTCAAAGGCATCATGTAAATATCTCCATTTACTATCGGCGTCATATTTTCGAGCTTTCGGATATCGTTGACGGATAACCAACCCCACTGCCTTCCAGCTGCATACGATGCTGCCCGACTTTGCATATCACCGCGCAAAAGGCTGTCGATTTTGAACTCAATATAAAACCCCGCTCGGCGCTCGAGTGGCGTTAAAAGCTGCATATTGATATTTTCTTCCCACCGTTTAAACCAAGGGAGCATGGTGTACATAACAAATTCCAGGCTCTGATGCTCAATGTTGTTGTTCGTTGCCCTATCAAGATTCTGTATTAAGTGAAGTGGGACTCGGTAGATCCGGGCTACATCCTCTAACTGAAACTTCTTGTTTTCAATCAGTTGTGCGTCTGCTGGTTTGATCGACAGTTGACTGAACTTCGCTCCGCCTTCCAGGATGATGGGCTTCCCGGTATTCGCCAGACCCTGATAGCTTTTTGCAAAATCCTTTTTCAAACGTTCATAGGCTGTGTCCGCGAGAGCACCGGGATACTCAATTACTCCCGAGGAATTGGCCCCATTTTTATAGAAGTTAATACCAAAGCGCTCATAGGATAACCCAAGGCGGATCGCCGACGAAACATATTCGATCGGAGACAACCCAACAACACCGTCCATACTCAGTCCAGCGACGTGAAAAACCTGATTCCTTGCTAAGTCCAGTTGGTTCGTCCCATCCCGGATCTTGTACACTAACCTGTTCGATGAGAAATCCCGGGTTATGGTTACTTTCGACCAGTCGTAGGGATATAACCCCACCAGATCGCCGTATTTATTGACTAACTTCTGACTAACGGTATTTCCGCCAAGGTTCAGAGAAACCATGCAGGTTTCTTTGAAATTGAATGGGGACATTTCTTCGTTGGGTTGATTATGAAGAATGTCGTAGACCGATAAATCATTTCTGGTTTCGCGGTCACCGTTTTCCTTCTTTCGATAAAGCATCACCGGTGTACCAGCCAATGCCTCCGCGAGGACCCGTACACAAGCAAAAACAGCCGTGTATTTCATGGCTGTTTTGGAGTCCACTTGGCCTTGATAGTTTGATTCGGGTATGTCATCACCGTTTAAGAAGCGTTGAATATAATCTTCAATGCCTTGGCCGAAGAAGAACTTGGCTCGTTGGAAAAATTTCAGTTGTCATCACCTCCTCATTAAAGGCTTCGCATGCCTCTCTCGTTATAAACTCCACCTCCGTCATCCTGATGTCGTAAAGCCCTGTCAAGTGCCATGATTAAAGCAACAGCACCGTCAATACGCTCGGTACTTTTTTCTTTGTCCGGTTTGATGTTGCCTGCTGGGTCTGTTTTGACATAGATGTTATCCATCATCCAGCGAAGGACCGGATTGCCACTATGGGCTATTTTTTCTTCGAGCGTCAGCTTCATCAATTCCTTGGTCGAGGGGGACATATCTTTATAACCCTGTCCGAACGGCACCACAGTAAAGCCCAAGCCCTCTAAGTTCTGAGACATCTGCACTGCTCCCCAGCGGTCAAAGGCAATCTCACGAATGTTATAGTCCTTGCCAAGTTCCTCAATAAAAGTCTCAATAAACCCGTAATGGACGACGTTCCCCTCCGTCGTTTTCATAAACCCTTGCTGCTCCCAAGTATCGTAGGGCACGTGGTCGCGTCGGACACGCAGGTCCATATTGACTTTCGGGATCCAGAAGAACGGAACGACTTGATAGTTGTCGTCTTCCGCGTTCGGGGGGAACACTAAGACGAAGGCCGTAACGTCAGTCGTACTTGAGAGATCTAGCCCAGCAAAACACTCACGGCCTTTTAACCTCTCAAAATCAACGGGGAAGGCACATTTATCCCACGCCTCCATCGGCATCCAGCGTATGGATTGCTTCGTCCAGATGCAGAGTCTTAGTTGTTTAAAGGAGTTTTCTTCGGCAGGGTTTTGCCGGGCATTCTCACAAGCAATAGCCAACTTAGCCTCAGTTACGGTAATACCCATGCTTGGGTTGGCCTTCCGCCATGTTTCAGGCTTAGACCAGTCGTCGGTTTCACTTGCTGCGTAGATGGTGGGATAAAAGGTTTGGTCGGTTTTTCGATCCTCTAGAATATCCACTGCTTTTTGATGAATCTCGTAACCAATACTGTGCATGTCGTTTCCTGCGGTGGTGATCAGGAAATTTAACGGTTGTCTTCTTGCATCCGAAGCACCTTGAAGCATGACTCGGGCCATTTCCCGATTTGCTACATGAAGTTCATCGTAGAGGACGGCGTGGGGGTTGATCCCATGTTTTGAGAACGCTTCACTCGAAAGAACCTGGTAGAATGAGTTCTTTTCTGGATAAACTAGCCGTTTCTGTGACGCTACGATCTTTAGCCGTTTTTGGAGTGCCGGACATAGACCGATCATATCAACGGCTACCATATAAATTAGGCTGGCTTGCGCTCGATCCGCTGCACAACTGTAGATTTCTGCCCCATACTCATCATCCGCCACTAACATAAAAAGGGCGATTGCCGCCCCAAGCTCGGTTTTGCCCTGTTTCTTTGCTATCTCAACATAAGCGGTATTAAATTGACGGTTCCCGTCTTTCTTAACCACACCAAAAATATTGCGAATAATCTCGGTTTGCCAATCAAGTAGTTTAAAGGGTTTGTTATACCACTCGCCTTTGGTATGTCTAAGGTTCTCAATAAACGCTATGGCATACTCCGCTTTGCCTTGATTATAATGCGAGCTCGGCAACATAAACCGGGTTGGAGTAAAGGCCTTAGCTTTTTTTGTAGCCAAACTTTCACCCCAACTCTTTTATTAATTCAACAAAAACAGAACCTCCCAGTATTGGGAAGTCCCTCGCAATAGTTAGTAGCTGTCAATCCACTCCATCGCTTCTTCAAGGCTGTCGCACTCCCATTCGAGTTCGTTGTCCTTGGTGGTTATCCAGTAAAGGTACCCGGCCCCGTCACGAGTGGTAGTCTCTTTAATAAGAAGCCCCTTGTAACTCTTTATCCGTTTAGCCATTCGCCTTCGCCGCCTCTCGCAGTTTATCTTCAAGGCCCATGACTTTTTTGGCGAGACTCAAGCTTCGATTTTGGGCTGACCTCAGTTGGGTGTAGTGCCCAGCTTCCGCAAGTTGCTTAACCTCGATGCCTATTATCTCGTACATTCTCCGAGCTTCTTCAAGTTTTATTATAAGCTTGTCCATGCAGTTTTGCCTCCTGTAGGTTTTTTCCGTAGTCCATTAATCACTCGAAACGCACAGGATAGCAAGTCAATTCTGTACGGCTTTTTAAGCCGGGTACACACTCCGAGTTGAGCGTTCACCCTGCTAGGATAGACTTATCTGCTCAAACGCCAGCGTCGCGCGGGACAGGGGCAACAAATATTTAATCACCCGATGCATACTCTAACGCGACACGTTGTCAGGCTGGATTTCCCCACGCTCTTTTAGACTAACGTAGTTCCCATTATCTCCAATAACCACATGGTCCATTACTTCAATTCCCAGGATACTTCCCGCTTCAACTAACCGCTTTGTGATCTCTAAGTCCTCCCTACTAGGAGTTGGGTCACCCGACGGGTGATTATGAATGAGGATTATGGAATTACTATTGGCCAGTACTGCGGCTTTAAATACTTCGCGCGGATGGACCAAGGAAGAGTTCAACGTACCCACGGAAACCGTATTGAGCGCATTGACGTTATGTTTGGTATCCATACAAAGAACCACAAAATGTTCTCTGTCAGCTCCCACCAAAAATTCTCCAGCTATAAGCGCCGCATCCTTTGGGGAGTTAATCTGTTTTGAGCCATAGGCGAGGCTTTTTTCCTTGACCAGTTGAATGGACACCACATTGACGTTTCGTAGCGTGTTCATCTTACGCATTTCATTTCTGCCTCCTGTTCGTTTTGGGTAGTCCATTAGTCACTCTACAACGAACAGATAGCAAGTTATTTTTTGTTAACTAAGAGGTCTTACACCTAGATCCATCAGTGCTTTTGCCCTGGTATTCTAGACTGCCTCGTTCTGAACAGCTTGCCCCAGGGATATCAACGAACGCAACACAAGCCAAACGTGCGCGACACATGGCCAACAGGAAAACACGCCAGTCAAGGCGTGTTGACACTCACTCTAGATGAACCTGAGTACAAATGGTTCTCATTCGAAAGGAAACCGTTTTCCGGCAAACAATCCTGGGGTAATTGTAATTCCGGGCTTTTACGTGCTTCCGTTCGGCTTCGACAGCTTCCTTGTAGCGAGGGTGTGACTTCTCAAGTTCCGAGCAGTCCATACATAAAATGTCCTCGTTCATCCGAGACATCGTTCGAGCGTCAAGCGGACCACCGCATCTTGAACACTTGTCCTGGGATAGAAATCCGTTCTTCATTCGTTTGCGCTCCCTTCGGTAAGAGCCTCTGTTCTGTGCCCATTGCGCTTCGCTTCGGCAGCTTGTTGGGATTCAGTCGTGCGAAAGGCTGTGTTCCCTTCTAGTTTGCTCAAGAGTATACTTCGTTCGATTTTGTATTCCTTGCCGATAAATCCTAGTTTTAGAAGGAAGCATCTGAACGCATATTTATCATTCTCAGTTTCCTTTTGCTTTACCGAGGTGAACTTTTGTTTTTGAGCTTGATTATTGAGCTGCCAGCAAAACATTCCAAAAGCGTGAATCTCTTGGGCATCTAGGCTCGCGTTGAAAAAGCTAAACTGTAGGGTCTTTTCTGCCATGTCGATGTCCAGTTCGTTATCTCCCGTGATCTTGCCTGCTTCGATAGCTTGATTTACGACTTCTGCAAAATCCTCCGAAGTGTCTATAGGAACAGCATTGATAGCCTCGACAAGGCCGTCTGGGATTATGACCTCCTGCCAACCTAGTGCTTTTCGTATGAGACCTTGTTTAGTCCATATCATGTTGACAAGATTTCGAAGGCTGTTACCATTGTGCCAGTTCATGGGAAGGGTTACTGTCAAATCCCTCTCGGCTGTGGCTCCCGCAATGTGTAGTGCATCGAGCACCATCCGTAAAGTCACATGCTCTTCTTTGATTCCAAGTTCCGGGGTTGTAACAATGCCGTTTCTATCGATGGTCCATCCACCGGCGTTGTAATTGAAGCTTGGTGCTCCGGCATATTTCACTTGTTCTCCGATTGTATCTGCGATCACAGAGGCTACCTGTTTACGTTCTAAACCTGTTACTTTGAATGAATAAGTTAACGTGTCGTTTGTCATGGTTTGTACCTACCTTTCTTTTTTGGTAGGTACATTAATCACTCTGTATGCAGTGAAAGTCAAGACATTAATTAGTATCTTGGTAGGGCACATTTGCTCCGTTTCGAATTAAAAAAATCACCAGCATTAGCGCCAGCGTTTTCAAGGTATCGTTTCACAATGACATCGGCGTATTTGGGATCGAGTTCCATCATATTGCAGACTCTTTCGGTCTGCTCTGCTGCGAGGAGTGTTGTTCCGGAACCGCCAAAAAGGTCAAGCACCAAATCTCCCTTATGGCTGGAATTGGTGATGGCCCTTGCTACCAACTCAATCGGTTTCATCGTCGGATGCTGTTCACTCCGCTTTGGCCTTGGTATATCAAACACGTCGCTTTGCTTTCGATCCACCAAAGGACAAAGTCTACTGCTACCCTCTAGCCAACCATACCATATTGGCTCGTACTGAGTATGGTAGTCTTTTCGGGAAAGTACTAGCGAGTCCTTCTTCCAAATAATCGTACTAGACCAGTGATAACCAGCTTCGCGTATGGCATCCATGAGGCCACCCCACTCTTGGGCACTCATTACAACGTATGTCATACAGCCCGGCTCACTGACCGCGCTCATAGTCGTGAACACTTTTAACATGAAGTCCTTAAAATCAACTGTGCTCATCTTATCGTTGAGGATTTGACGACCCGGCTTCCAGCTTGGATGGCTGCTCCCGCCGTAGTCTACATTCCAAGGCGGATCTGTAAAGACCTGCCTTGCTTTCTGACCATCCATTAAAACATTAACGTCTTCCAGGGAGGTACTATCCCCGCACATCAACCGGTGCCTACCCAAAAGCCAAATATCTCCTTGCTGGCTTATCGGTGTTTCGATTTCAGACAAGGCTTTATCTGTGTCGAAGTCATCTTCTTTTACATCCTCGGTGTCATTAGTATCGCTACCAAACAGCTCATCTAGCTCGACTGCTTCAAAACCAGTCAAACTAACATCAAAACCATTGTCGCCGAGGTCTTTTAACAAGTCTGTGAGAAGTGGTATGTCCCAGTCACCCGCTACTTTGTTAAGAGCAATATTCAGAGCTTTCTCACGCTGCTCGTCCATATTCACAACGACACAGTCTATTTCTTTTGCGCCAAGCCCAGTCAATATTTTGAAGCGTTGATGCCCCCCTACGATATTGCCGGTTTGCTTGTTCCATATGATCGGTTCCACATATCCGAATTCCTCCATGCTTTTACGAAGCTTTTCAAACTCCGTATCACCAGGCTTTAGGTCTTTACGAGGATTATATTTTGCCGCCTTTAATTGATCGGTGGGTATTTTCTGGATGTCCATCGTTTTCCTCCCAAACTAAAAACACGCTATTAAAGCGTGTCCGTGTCTTAGTGTATAAGTTGTTAAGCAAGCAGTAGCAAATTCGCTCGTTTGCCCGATCCGTCGGGCAATACGAACACTTACCCGGCTCTTAAACGTTATCGTGACACAAGCCAACGTGAAGCGACACGGGCGGTTTGTTTATCTACCTTTTCTTGCTGTAAGTAAATGTTCCATCGCATCCTCGTGTGGACTAGCTCCCACGTAATTTTGAGTGCTGTTGTCCTGCACCACTTGGTAGATCTGATACCAGATGCTGTTTGCCTGCTTCATAAAGCTCTGTGACATGGCAACGAATGGTGAAGGCATGGCATTTCCTGTCGTGGGATGCTTCGCCAAAAATCCGAATTCTGTAATGCTCTCTTCGCATTGAATCCAGCGAGAAACCGTCATGGCATATTGTTCTAAGAGCAGTGGATTGAGTAGGTGAGCACACTTACGTTCCTTAACCCACTCCCAAGTTTTCTGATATATTTCTACAGCATAGGTGTCCTTGCCGCCTTTCTGCTTTGCCGAAAGATAGTCTTTTGGTGGTGGAATTTTCTGGCCGGTCAAATCTATTAATCCTTCAAAGTCCACAATGGTCAATTTTCTTTTTCCGGGGTTTCCTTCGAGAATCTTGTCTGCGATGGGTTTTTTCTTACCGCCCGCACCGACACGAGCGCCCCCGTGTCCGTTTGCCATGATCTCACCTCTCTATTTCAAAATAATTTCGCCTATACCCCTTCTTGAACCTGCGAAATCTCGCGCGAAGCTTCCCACCTGGTCCCCTATGGTAAAGTTGGAAGGAATTAGACCGCCCCTCCCCCTTAGTTATCCACAGGCTAACAAGCTTATACACAGGCTATCCACAGGTTTATCCCCAACGACCATCTTCACGAGCTGTCTTAATGTCATGACAGCGTTTGCAAAGAGCCTGCCAGTTACTCTCGTCCCAAAAAAGCATCATATCTCCTTTATGGGGTTTAATATGATCCACTATTTTCGACGGTGTCAGTTTCCCTTCACGTTCACACGCCACACAAAGCGGGTGCTCTTCCAGAAACCGTTTACTCGCCTTGCGCCAGCGGCTGCCATAGCCTCGACTTGCTGCGGAACCACGTCTGCGATCGTATTCCTGTGTCACCTGCTTTTGATGCTTGTCACAATAACGATCAGACGTAAGTTCGGGACAACTAGGGTGGGAACATGGACGACGAGGTTTCATGGGCATCCACACATCACCTTTCCGCTACCTTTATCTAGGTCAGTCACTCGATGTATACCCCCTTGTTGTCTCTCATCATCCAGTCATAGATTACAAATTCTTCGGATTCTTCGTACATTTCTCGTAATCGATGTTCGTCTTTGCAGCGTCTTCCATTCCATCGTTTACAGTTCTTACAGGATTTTTTACATTCAGAGTCTGTTGGTATAAACAAGACGCACCTTAGCATGGTCCATCCCTGCCTTTATGAAAATATAAAAGCCGCCTTAGGCAGCTGTGCATTAAAAAGAATGCGACCGAGGTCGCTATATAAAAAGAGAGAGTAGGTGGATGAATGAGAAAAGGCCCTCGGACGTGTTGTCCAAGAGCCTCAATTAATCATTTCCACATCTTAATTATAGCACAGTTGAATTCTCCATGTTTGACCGATTTTAACCATTTACGACCGTTTTTAACCGTTTATGACCTTTTTTCTATCCGGTCACTTCCAACGTTAACTCTTGGTACATCTCATCTATTTCCACGACCGCTTTTTCATAACGCCTCTTTATTGTAGACCTCGGCATTTCATATTTAATACTTACCTTCTCTATACTCATATCGTTGATAACCATATCCGTAATAAGCGCTGATAATTCCTTTTTTAGCAAGAAGATGCAGCGTTCTAACATATCGAGCTCATATTTTTGGCCCTTATAGCGCTCCACTAATTCCGCTAAATGTTCTTCATTGTTCTCCTCAGTAACACTTTTATACTTTAGAGCGATCTTCGACGTTTTATCCGACACCCCGCTGTTTGATACGCGCTCGCCTTGAGGACTTGTGAACGTCATTTCCTCGATAGTCCTCTCTGCACTTATCCTGTACATCTCATAGTTTTCAATTTTAAATTCCAAGAGGCCGAGACTACGCTTCAATTCATGGTAATTTATGAGCAGCTTATCTACATCAATCATTTGTCTCTTCCTCCTCAAGCAAATAGGCAAAGTTACACGAGTCATGACAGTCATCACATGTGGCGTACATTGCGATCCACCTGAGACTAGTCTGTGTCTAATTCTGATTCTCTACAATGTTTCTCCTAACTCAAATCTTGCGGATTTGGCGACATCTATAGCCATCCCGACGATTGGTAAAATAATGGGATCTGGCATATACCCTATGTCTAGTATGCTTTCCCAAAAATCAGCGTAGACAACACGATCCCGATCTACCCTCGAATCCTTATCTGTCATCAATTGCAGTCTACCTTTATCCACAGCGAATATATCAACCCTCTTGTTGTCATAACACCCAGCGCCACAGTCAGTGGAATCGCGTGCAAAAAGGCAAGCCTGATTCTCCCAAGGTATCCCAACAACTAGTAGCACTGCACAATTCATATCCTCGCTGAAATCACTAAGCATGCCGTGGTATCGATCATCGGGTTGCTCGCCCTTCACCTCAACCCATAGTTTATCGTCTGGCAGCCAAAAGTCTGGTAAGTATAGATCACCGGTACTTAATTCAAATCCCTCTTTCTCGTATTCCCACCGCACACCGAGTGCGTCGAAGAATACTGCCCACCGGGCTTCGAGTCTTGTACGGAATCGGTACCCCTTATATCTTGTCTCGATTGCTTTTGTATTCTTGTGCATACGCTCACCCTTTCAAATCCTTGTAACACATAATCTCTCACACACGTGTATGTGCATAATACGCGTTCTACATAGGGTTATATATATATACCACCCTGTATAATTACTTTTATCTTTAATAGATAATTTACTGATACATCTGATACAACAGGGTCCTATCCCTTGGTATAACTAGGTTTGGGGTGTATCAGATGCACTAATTTTATCTGATACTTTGTAGATACAACTGCTACATTTTTGTATCAGATGTATCAGATAAGTATCAGTAAACATCAAGGCTATCTGATACTTTTTTCGAAGATAGTTTGTAAGCCATAACCAGGTATGCGGGCCCTGTTCTTTCGTTCTTTCCACCCCTGTATTCGACGCAGAATATTGCATATTTCTCTAGCTTCCCAGGGACGCATTGACCCTGCTCTATTGTGTAGGCATTCCGCCCATACCTGGGATGCGCACACACGATTCCGGAGTGGCCCGCCTTCCACCACTTTACCCCACACATCTTCTATGGGTGTCTCGAGCCACTCTTGAATTAATCCGGTACGAGGGTCGTCCTCCATGTGCAGCCCTTGAATACGTGCGGCCTCTTTATCGACCTCCGGTGAGAGTGTAAGTTCTTCACCACTTCTGTACGCTTGCAGAGCCTCTGCCCATATCTGTCCGATCTCGTATTCAGAAAGATCGGTAAATATACTTCTTCTACGCTTCTCTGGGTCAATCACGACTGGCCAAAAGCGGCGGTTTCCCGTCGGGTCCTTTAGAAAATCCATGTTGTTCGTTGTTCCGAAGAATACACACTTCCGTGGAAAATCCGTGATGACCCGGTCATAAGCCACCCGATATTTATCGCTGCGCTTCGTTATGAATTGCTTTATTTCGTCTACTTCGGTTTTGGTCATGCCCGCCAGCTCACCAAACTCAAAAATCCATGCCGATTGAAGATGCTCACCCGCGTCTTTAGAGTCGAAGGTTTTAAGCGAATCGCTAAACCAGCGCCGCGCTAGCATTTGGACGATCGTACTCTTGCCGGCTCCCTGCGGGCCTACCAACACAAGCATATAATCAAATTTGCAGCCTGGCTCATAAAGCCTTTTGACCGCCGCGATAAACATTTTTCTCGTTACTTCTTTAACATAACCCGAATCGTCTGCCCCTAAATAATCTATAAACAACCGTTCCATTCTTGGTATATCGTCACACTGCTGCGCCTCTAGGTACTCAATTATAGGATGAAACCTATTAGTATGCGTAACTTCCGTGAAGGCGTTTTTTATAACACCCCCGGACTTGATTTCATAAGTTTTACCAAACCAGTGCTCCATTCGTCGGTCATCCGATCCCATCCAAGGCTCATAATCCTCCTGCGGTCTTTCCCTGTTCCGCCACGGTAAAACATCACGAATAACTTCTGTATTTCCGAAGGCATCGTAGGCCAGAACACTCTTAAACGGGCCATTGCTTAAAATGATCTCTGCATTATTTGCTGTGGACAAAGGAAGTCCCGTCTTGTGGTTCGTTTTTAGTCGTTCAATCCACGCATCGGCCTCTTCATCCTCGACCCTGTCGAAGTCCTCCGCCAGCTCGGCTAATCGGTCGCGCTTTACTTTGCCATCTTGTGCGGCGAGCGTAGCCATGGCTGTATGGCTGGGTAGTCTATCAATACGAGTTTTATCACTCGCACTGTCGTCCAGGCTGCCAAACTTATGCAATCGTACTAGGTCAAAGGCGTTAACCTCTCTGCCACTGCAGGGGTCGCTCTCGTGATGGGAGTAGGCAAAGGTATCGCCGTCATAGACGACCAGTCCTCCGTAACTACTCGCGCCGACATACGTGTACCTTGTCAAGCTGTCGTCTGTCGATTCGTATGAGTCCGCTAGGAAAATCTCTATGGCTTCGCTGATAGAGTAGCAGCGACAGAACGCACCCACTACTCCTTGTTTTGATTTAGGATCTTCCATCCCCGAGCCCGTTTTCCTTTGGACTTTATCATCCACATGGCGTGGCCATTGCAAAGGGTCCCGCCAATCGCCGTACTCTGACAGAATACTATTGACACTCAGTGGAGCCCCTTCGTAAACCTCCAGAATGGGTTCTGCGTCTTTGCTACAGCTTGGTAGGTACATGAGCCGATGAACCTGAAATGTGGTCTTATCGAAATATTCCATTCCAATCTGCTCTGCCAGTTTACGGCTTATTGCTGCGTATTCGTCGGGATTCATAGCGCGATTAACTGGAATGATTAAACGGTACTTCTGCTTCTCCGGCCTGTGGCTATGCGTAGAGTAGATCGCAAAGGCTGAGCCGCCAAGGACAAGATCTGCTGAAATCATAAAGTAATCGTCGGTAACGTGATCCACATCCAGCGTGATCAAGCTACGGGTGTCTACGTTCTCCTTTTTCCGGCGCCCTCCCCGGACAAGTCCGCCGACGAATGCTGGACCGTCTTTGACGTTGCTACGTGCGGTACTGTTCATCTTGTCATACTCGGCCATTGTCTCGGGCGTGTGTCTGACCTTTTTTAGACGGGTGACGAACTCACCCCACTCCAAGTATTCAACGTTCCAATTTAAGTCTGTACGGTACTTCCCAAAGCTAATGTCTAGTTCCATAAGTATTCACCTCTCGGGGGCCTACTCCTTATTAGGCCGAGTTCTTCTTTCAGCCTATCTTGAATCAAAGACCTCGCATAAAATGTACAAATGATAGGTGTTGAAATCACCTAACTCTGGATCAGTAACTTTACCCGTTGCTATTCCGTAATCTTGGCTAAGCCTCATAGCCTTTTGCTCTAGGCGATTAACCTGACTTATATCGACCTTGATACCACGGATGCTTGCGTAGCCAGCGATCGTGAAATAATCAATAGACCTTATTTCCATTTTGGCGGTTAACATCTTGGTGTCTTCCTCGTGCTGAGCCAGTTTGAGTTTAATATCTTTCATGGATTGCAAAGAGGTAATCATAATATCCTCGATAGAGGTTGGCTTTAACTGTTTGTCCATGTTAACGGAATCCTCCATTTTGTGATGCGTTGCGATTCGTTTAATTTGAAGTTGAAAACAAGCATTAAATAAACCACTTTGTCCCACGTCAGGGACTGTACTTTTGCCACACCCTTAATCTCATCCATCACTCGATAGTAATCGTCGACCAGCGTTTCATAGGCTTTCCAGGCTCTGTCAGTGTTGAGTGATTTCGCATGAAGCCACGCTCCCGTAATGGTCTTTGTTGCGGTTGAAGTTTTTACTGATAATCGCAGTATCTGTTGCATACGCATCGGTCAATTGGGCTGTAGCCAATATTCTATTTTGATACTCGACAGGAATTAGATTACTCATCGTTACCCTCCAATTCATACTTCTTGTGGTATAATCTAAATAGTCATATTTTGTATTTGACCTGCTTGGTGTTGGAGCACCTGCGGGTCTTTTTGTTATTGATCAGGCACTTGTGTTCCCACCTACCTTACGTTCTGCTGGAAACACATCATTCAAAGTTACCCCTAGTGCCCTTGCGATCTTTTGCCCAGTCGGAATAGTCGGATAGCTGTTTTCATTAATGATTTCGTATACAAAAGACTTTGACAACTTCGTCTTTCTAACAATTTCACTAATTTTCATATTCTTTACATCCGCTATTTCCCTAATCTTGTTCATATTTCTCACCCCCATTAGAATTGTATCATTATATCTAACACTCATCAATAGTTGTAACGTTTTGTCGAACTGGTAAATTGATACACCTTGCCCTGTTTTTTCTGTTTACTTTATCGGACATAGTGATATACTAAGTATATCGTACGATATATCGAATCTTTGAATTGGAGGCGTTCTTAATGTTATTAAGACATAATATTAAAAAATTCCGCTTGGGAAAAAAGCTTTCGTTGAGAGCTTTATCTGAGAAATCAGGCATATCAAAAACGACTATAAGTGAAATGGAAAATGGAATTGTAACAAACCCAACTCTTGATACAATGGAAAAGCTATCAGAAGCGTTGGACGTTTCATTTGATTGTCTAACAGGTGAAGCACTCTTCACCATTATCGAGAATAGACTTGAAAAATTAGGGATAACTCTGCCAGAACTATCAAAAAGAGCAGATGTCTCTTTGGATTTTCTCAACAATCTTGAGCGCCTCGATCCGGATGAAGGAGACTATAATACTATGAATCAAATAGCTAAGGTTCTCAATCTGCGGCCCGGAATACTTCATGCGGCACTCGCACGTCAAGAACCACCAGCCTATGATAGTCCAATCATAGGCCACAGTCCGGAGGAAGATTTCACTGTGATAGACGACGAGGCTCCTACCGAATCTAGTTACACTCTTTCAACCCATAAATTAGATAGTTATTACGATGATTTATCCGATGATGAACAAGTAGCAGTTCGGGCTTTTATCGAGACCTACAGACAGATAAAGCGAACAAACCTGAAGGAGTAACTTTGCGTGAGGTAATAAAACACCACTGCCATCCCTTGTCGGAAATAATAGTCGTATTTAAAAATGGGCAGAAATTAGGCCCAGCAGAAATTTTATTTTGCTGGGCCTATCTTAGTAATTCTCTACGTTTCCCACTGTGGGATAGGGGAAATTCTACAAATACACCCAATCCACCAACATTCTTTCAAGGTCGCCGGGTGTGCCCCTTAGACGGGTTTATTGTTAGGGTTGGTAGTGGTGGAAAAACGAACAAATTGACAAGGCCACCTGGCTCAAACAGGCGGCCTTACTCATAAACCAATATCCAATAAGCATGAAACATCATCACAACCGAATAAACAATCAAAACAAGCCACAATGAGCAAGCAACAAACTTACGCGATCTATCCCGTATCTCCCAAAGCACAAAACCTAGCATAACTGGCAGCGATAACTTGACGGTCATAAATACAATGGGGTTTTCTTCAATTAGCCATCGCATCACAGGATTCACTTCTTCAATTACGCCTTGTCCTAGCCCCCAAAGTGTCAATGCACCATCGATAACACTGAGGGCAAATAACACGATAGAACTGACGATGATTGATCTGTCTCTTGACCAAAAGTTCAATTTACTACTCTCCATCTTCAGCCGTCGTTTCCTTATGTTTGATTTTTCGGGTGTAGTCTTTATTCGATTTATGGGGGCGTGTACCAGTATTGAAGAGAGTTCTTGTTCTTCCCTTACGGACTAGGGCTGGTTTATTTTTCATATTTTCGCTCTCCAATACCACAAACTTTCGAGCTTATTCAGTATCACTACTTTGAACAAACCGACAAAGGGTAGCATCCCACATCCACTCTGATTGATCTTCGGAATCGCTGCTCAGGAAATTAGTCAAAACGTCATGCTCTGATTCGATCAAAGCCGTCTCAAACCACTCTCCGAGCGATATATTTAGTGATTTGCAAACCGCTTCAAGTCGGGCTTTGACTTTTTCATCTGCTGGAAAGGCTATGTACATTTAAAGTCACCTCTTTATTCTTGACGTTGCTAGTGCTAAGAATTATCCCATAAATCCTTTGACACACGTAATAATTTCTTGCTGAGATAATACCTTATCAAACTTTTCACGATATAGGGCTTCTGTTTTCATGATATCAATTGATGCTTTGATGAACATTTTATAGTCCGCGTTTAACTCGAAGAGATAGTTCACAAAACCCCATTCAATGGATTCATTATAGTGGGCATCGTAAAGAACTCTCGATTCATCTGGGTTTACAAGGTCCAGTTTGATTACACCTATGCCGTATGCATTGACAAGTCGTCCTAGCTCATCAAGCAGTTCGATATCATTTTGATCTATTTCGGCACAAACTAAATATCCTTTGTTCGTCCAACGTGAGTTTGAGACCGCTTGGAAATAACTTTCCCTAAGGTTGGAGAATTCTATCTTTCGCTTTAGTTCAAATGAAAAAACGCCGATTGGTGTCTGGTTTATTTGTTTTGAAAAGGAAAGAACGCCTTTACTAAAATCTTTAATTGAGGAGACATCAAGCCCAACCATATCAGGATGAATCCATTCATTTTTACCTTTGGGACCACCCTTGGATATTTTGTCATTAATAGTTCTAGTCAATATGTTCATATAGTTATACACGAAGCAGGCTAGGATTTGATGCAGGTCCCGTTCTACCTTGAACGATCAAAAAGTATGTCGTACGAAGCTGATACTCCCTAAGAAGCGGCTTATTCTTTTAAAAATCGTTCTCCGGGTTTCCGTTTTTACAAGAGACTTCTCCGTCAGGAGAAGGCGCAGAAACTCCGGAGTAGCCTAGTTACTATCAATAATCTTTCGAAAATTGATTTTCTGCTTGGCAATTTTCTTGTATATCTTTATCTCTGATTAGACTTGACCTGGTGCCCAAATATTCAGCATATAATTAAAGAAGATTTTTATCAAAATTTCCATAGTAAGCAAATATAAATTAAAGGAATGAGCCCGATTGAATATCGAACTCATTCCTCAATACTTAAAAAATTTCTCTTCTTACTTTTTGGGGTCACTTAAATATTAGTGGCTACAAAAAGTCTTTTTTTTACAAGATTGTTGATGATTAGCTATACAATTAAACAAAATAATTTGAGAATTTAATAATCTATCCTTATATTCTTTTCCTTTAGTAAATATCAAGGAGAAATCTCTTCCAATACCCTGCCTTTGGTCTCTTCTCCAAAAATTCCTACTGCTATTGCTACTAAAATAAAGCAAGCAGCACCCATAATAAATACACCAGTGTTACCTATTTTCGGAAGAAGTACCCCGACGAGAGAAATCCCTATGAGTGAACCAACCCTTCCGATACCAGAAGCAAAGCCTGTTCCTGTTGTCCTTGCCCTTGTTGGATACAATTCAGGCGTATAGGCATATAAAGCTGACCACATTCCAAATAGGCAAAATTGCATACAAAGACCAAATATGATTAAATTCTGTAAGCTGCTTGCTGATCCATATAAGTAGACGAAGCCGGCACAGCCAATTAATTCAAAGATTAAAGCTGGTTTGCGACCAAATCTTTCTACTATATATGCTGCAAATAAGAACCCTGGTATCCCTGCCAAAGAAATTTCAATCGTATAGAAAACAGATTTTGTAACTGAGTAACCTGCCTGTTGGAGTAATGCACTTAACCAAGTTGTAAGACCATAATAACCAAAACATATACTAAACCACATAAACCATACCAATATTGTCCGCTTAGCATAACCCGGTGCCCAGAGTTGCATAAAAGAGAATCTTTTCTCCTTTTTGCGCGTATTATATTCAATATCAGGAACTGGCGGAAGCTCTTTTCCATATGCCTTTTGAACCTTTGCCTCAAAAAAACTCATGACTCTTTCAGCTTCATCATAGCGCTCAACATCATCCAGCCAGCGGGGTGATTCAGGGACAATTTTTCGGAAGAAGAAAATAAAGACAGCCGGAATGGCTTGAGCAATGAAAACCCAGCGCCATCCACCTAAAGGCAGTATTAAAAAAACTTCCACCCCTGCAAGTATAAAGCCAATTGGCCACAACCCTTCTAACATTGCAATATAACGTCCGCGGTTTTTGGCTGGCATAAATTCGGAAACTAAAGCTTGCCCAATTGGGAATTCCATTCCCATACCAAAGCCCAGCATAATTCTGAACATAGCAAATTGCTCGGGTGTTTGAGCTAAGGCGCAAAATAAACTACCTAATCCCCAAATGATCATGCTTATCTGAAATATAAGCTTACGTCCCCATCGATCAGCTGCCATTCCGGAAAGTGAAGCACCAAAGGCCATTCCCAAGAAACTAGCACTTGATACCAATCCTGCTTGAGCAGTCGTTAAATTAAAAGTTTCTTTGATTGATCCTAGCACAAAAGTAAGCGATCCTAAATCGATTGCATCAAATAACCAACATGTTACGATAGTAGCAAAAATTAGCCTTTGATAAGATGTTAATGGAAGCCTTTCAAATCTCTGTGCAATCCTAAGATTAACTTGTGCTTGTGACATTTCATTTTCCCCTCCTAATTGATTTTTCTTTAAAACAGTACCTTTTAAACGCTTGATTTAATTACCTCAATAAAATCCCTCCCTTCAGAAGACGTAACTTTAAGGTTTAAGTAAATCTTTATCCGTCTACAATTACTGTTAGTTTCAATTTGGTTTGCAGCATCTTCGAAATTGTATCAACTTGTTCCTGCGAAGGAGGCAGAGTTTCTTCAAGTTCAAATATTTTGCCTAAATTTTTATATTTATTTTGTCCCAGCCTGTGGTACGGCAATAAATGTATTGTTTTTAAACCTTGTTCTTTTACAAACAAACCAATATTTAAGATACTTTTTTCGTCCATATTAAAATCAGGAATTAACGGTACTCTGACAATAATATCCTTGTGTCGTAGTGCGAGTTTCTTTAAGTTTTCAAGCGGTAATTTGTTGCCTGCTTTTGTTCCTTCCCTATGAGCAGAATCTTCAATATGCTTAAGATCATAAAGAAATACGCCTACAAAAGGAATTACTCTTTCGAAATGCTCCCATGCTACGGCACCCGCAGTCTCTATCGCCGTATGTACTCCAAGACGTGTTAACTTTTCAAGGATCTCCAACACAAAACTAGACTGGCGTAAGGGCTCCCCCCCCGAAAATGTGACCCCACCTCCTGAATTTGTAAAGAATTCTTGGTCTTTCAAAACCATTGAAACGATCTCGTCAGTCGTATAATTCTTTCCAATTATCTGTAAAGCCCCACAACAGCACTGCGTTGCACAAATGCCGCATGTATTACAGGTCTGTCTATCAATGCTTAGACCAGTGGAAGTTAATGTCAGTGATTTTTGGGAGCAACAGGAAATACACTCTCCGCATTTCAAACAATTTATTGGATTATGCATTAGTTCGGGATACTGTGATTGGGATTCCGGATTACAGCACCATTTGCACCTTAATGGACACCCTTTTAGAAAAACGACGGTTCTTAGACCGGGTCCATCATGATTACAGAAGCGTTGGATGTTGTACACTATTCCTGTTTCCATTTCTACCTTCCTCAACTCTAAAAAATATCTAAAGAATGGGGGATATAAACCCCCTTTTCATGGGGAGGGGATTACAAAGTTTGATATTCTGTCCGCATAATGATATCTTCCTGGAGCATACGGTCTATACAGTTAAACAGTACGCTGAATCCTGCAACCCGAACTACCAGTAGCGGGTATTTCTCAGGATTCTTTTGGGCATCCCTTAACATTGCGGCGTCAACAACATTAAATTGAATATGCTGGCCTTTGAGCATAAAATACGACTTGATTATCGAGGCAAAGTTTGACAACCCTTTTTCGTCTTTAAGAAAAGATGGTGCTAATTTTACATTTAACAATGCGGCACCGGAGGATTTAAACTGGTCTAAATTAGCTACGGATTTTAACATAGCGGTCACACCGTTTTTATCTCGTCCTTGTGCGCATGAAACCCCGCCATCGGCAAGAAGCATTTCTTGTTTTCTGCCATCAGGCGTTGCTCCAACTTTGTCTGCGAGGAGCACATGACAGGATATACTGTAAAGACCGAATTGGTATTTTCCCCCACGCGGATTGGAGTATTTCTGGATTTCTTTCGAAAACCTTTCTACAACCTCCCTCGCTATTGCATCGACATACGCATCGTCATTGCCATATTTGGGGGCGAGGTTTAGAAGACGCTGCCTTAACTGCTCTGCGTTATTGAAGTTATTCATTAAGGCTACCTTTAGTTCCGCCCAGGTTATTGTCTTATCTTCATAGATAAATTTTTTAATAGCTGCCAAAGAATCGGCCGTATTGGCAAGACTTACGGCATTTGGGCTGGTGAAATTATATTTTGCTCCCCCCTGAAGCGAGGTCTTCCCATTTTCTAGACAATTATGAATGAAAACCGATTCAAAGAGCGTCGGAACCAGACTTCCGTGAACAGAATCGAGAATGTTCGTACAGGCAACATGTTGTTTTAGATAGTAGGAAAGTTGCTCAAAATAAGCTTCTTTGAATTCTTCGAAAGTTTCCAAACACTCTACTTCGCCCGTTTTAAACTGGTATTGTTTGTTCATCACATGATCATGACCGTTAAAAATTGTTAACTCGATCATTTTGGTTAAGTTCAAGAAGCCACCTGGCAGCCACGTCTCGCTAACCCCCGGTACTGTTGCTTCCGCACAACCTACTACGGCATAATCTCTTGCCTCCTGAAGCGTATAACCCTGCTGCAGCATGATCGGGATAAGGATTTCGTCATTATAAAATGCCGGCATACCCGTACCAAACGATGCCACTTCACAGCACCGCGATAAAAAGGTTTCCGGAGACCCATAATACCAGCGGGCTGACAGGGAAGGTTGGGGCAAACCTACTCTTTCGGTTGCGCTGAGACACATGTACGATAATTCATTAACTGCGCATTCTCCTTCCGCAGTTTGGCCGCCAACGATTAAATTCTGAAACATTGGATAGCCGCCAAATGCGATGGAATTTACTTTATCCCGAACTTTGTTGATATCATTGAATTTAACCCAGAGACAATCGATTAATTCCTTGAAAAACTCCTGATCTTCGTCCTTTTTTTCCAGGGGGCCTTTGAGATAAGGGTATATATATTGATCAAACCTTCCGGGAGAAACGCTGTGGCCGTTGGACTCTAATTGCAAGATCAGGTGAATGAACCAGAAAGACTGGAGCGCCTCCCAAAACGTTTCAGCGGGATAGGCAGGCACCTTCTGGCAATTCTTGGCGATTGTCAACAGTTCTTTTTTACGCGTAGGGTCTTCCTCAGAATCAGCAAGGCTCTGGGCCAGATCAGCAAATCGATTGGCAAAAGCAATTGCTGCCTTACACACGATGATTACCGCTAAATAATATTCTTTTTTTGTTGCATAAGAGGGATCTTGGATGTCCAGATTTTCCATTAGTGTCTCTATTTCTTTGATAATCCCTAATAGTCCGTTATCGATGCCATATTTATAGTCAATTATCATATGTCCGACGCCGGATCTCAAAGTTGTTAAGATACAAATCAGGTCCTGGGAAGCTTCTTTGGCTTGAGAAGGAAATAGCTGATAAGCCGCATCCTTGACCGTATTACCCTGCCACTTCGGCAGTATCTGGCGCAGTATTTCTTTATTTTTTTCGCTGATAATAAATTTATCCGCTTCTCTCAGATTAAAGGTATCCAACTCATTAAGAACAAAATCTACCGCATATTCGGGATAAACCGGAGCTCCTCTTAATTTTTCCGCAAGATTGCCGACAATGAGCTCACCTTCATGAATATAGATCCCCATGTTAAGTAAAATTTTTTCAAGGGCATATGCCCGCCTGAGAATATAAGGCTGACTAAGTGTTTCCTCGTAACTTTTAGATATAAGAATTGCTCTGTCCGTACAGATTTCCGGAGTCGTATTGATTAATTCATGCCGAAGTTTTTTAACTCTTCCCGAAGTTTCCTCCATCTTTTGCCAGCGTGTAGGCCTGGTCATCAAATATTTCCCCCTTTCAATAGTTTAGGTCTTACCGGCTAGCGTCCCTGGCAGGACGGATATGGTTTTAAATACTTGTCTGTTTTGCTAGTTTTTCCTTAGCAAGATCATAGGCAACTTCAATACAGATATTTTCTTGTCCTTCGGTGCATTCTCTCTTACCAATTTCCTTAATAATATCCCTGGGATCAACTTGATATTTCTCCCCAGCCCTTTGGGCAAAAAGCAAGAAACTTGAATAACACCCTGCATAACCTAACATGATCCTATCGCTATCGATCTCCATCGCTCTAGGCATTAAAGGTCGTAAATATTGATCACCAATGTCCATGGTCTGATATAAATTAACTCCCGATTCAATTCCCATTCTTCCAAGAACGGCTACAAATATCTCTGTCGGACAGTTACCTGCTCCTGCTCCAAAACCTTTTAAGCAGCAGTCGATGTACTCCGCCCCAGCCTCCACGGCTGCTTTAGAATTAGCAACTGCCAGCTGCAAATTATTGTGACCGTGAAACCCCACGGGAACATCTATCGCCTTTTTCATTGCAGATATCCGCTCAAAAGTTTGCTCGGGTAGCTGGTATCCGCCACCATCTAACAGATATACGACTTCTGCGCCGTAAGATTCAGCCATTTGTGCATAACGTACGGTTTCTTCCACGGGTATTACAGATGCACAAGGCAATACAGAGATCGGAATAAGCCCTAACTTTTTCGCCATTTTGATATGCTGTTCTCCAATATCGACTTCAGAAATCTGGGTACATATTCTCGCATATTTAGCACCAAATTCTTTGGCCAGGTTTAACTCATGCCTAGTCCCAACCCCTGGCAGGATGATAATCGACATATTGCTATTTTTTATCACAGGAGAGACCGCTTCGATATAATCGCGGTCACTCGCTGCTGCAAAACCATATTGCAATGACGAACCTCCCAGTCCGTTGCCGTGGCCAAATTCGATTGCTTCAACACCGATCTTGTCAATCTGTCCAGCAAGAGTTGCCATTTGTTCCGGAGTATACTGATGGCTTTTGGCATGACTTCCATCCCGAAGTGTAAGATCAAATATTTTAATTTTTTTACCCACGGTTATTCCCCCTTCTTAATCTTCAAAAGCCTGTCTCTGGCAATTCTTTCAGCCATAGCAAGGGCCGCACTCGTTTCAATATCCAAATTTCCGCTATATTTCGGCAAATAATCACCTGATCCTTCCACTTCGACCATTACTGTAACTTTATTTCCATCAAATGTGGGAGGAATTTTCATCCGATATCCTGGAACGAACTCTTGTACCTCTTTTACGATATTTTCAACAGACTTCGTTATCTTTTCTTCGTCAACAGTTTCCACCAAAGCATAAATCGTATTGTTCATAATCATCGGAGGTACGGCAGGATTTAGGAGGATAATCGCTTTCCCTTTCTGGGCCTTTCCGATTTCCACTATGCCTCTTGAGGTAGTAATCGTAAATTCATCAATACTTTGCCTGGTCCCTGGACCGGCACTTTTGCTAGAGATTGTGGCAACGATTTCGGCATAGGGTATAGGGGTTACTCTGCTTATGGCATAAACGATGGGAATAGTAGCTTGACCTCCACACGTGATTAGATTAACATTAGGAGCATCAAGATGCTCATTGAGATTTACGACAGGCATAACATAAGGACCAACTGCTGCCGGAGTTAAATCAACTGCCACTATACCCGCTTCTCTTAAAAGGGGAGCGTGTTTCATATGAGCATTAGCGGTTGTAGCATCAAAAACCAGTTTAATATCATCCCGCTCTAAAATTGCATCAATACCCCTTGCACTTGTTTCTATACCTTCTTCCCTTGCTAAGCGAAGGCCCTCCGACTCCGCAAATATTCCTGTAACAAGTTTTAAGTCCAAATATTTACTTTTTTTAATAACTTTATACATTAAGTCAGTGCCTATATTTCCGGGACCGATTATAGCCACACCTATTTTTTGCATATTAATGTACTCCTTTCTAAATTTAATTTCTTTATTTTTCTAATTATATCTATTCTTAAGAATTGTTTAAACAGACAGTCTGTCTGAATATTTCCGATTTCAATTGCTATTTTTTTATGCATTTTATATACTTTAGTTAAAAATATACAAATTTTCCTCCCAGGTTTTATTATTTTTAGTGCAAAATATACAATTGAAGGTGGGATGCCTCTTATGTTAAATCAAAAATTAGCTCAAGAATTAGTTGAAAAAGCAAGCGCTATTTCTGGTTACAATACACATATTACTAATACCGAGGGAATAATAATCGGTGCATCTGATCGTACACGTATTGGACAATTTCATGAAGCAACCTCGAATATTATCAAGCAAAGGAGATATTGCGAATATACTGCTGAAGAAGCTGCAAAAATCAGGGGTACGCGTGCAGGAAGCGGAAGTCCGATATTTTTTCGTGAAAATATATTGGGCGTAGTTTCTATTAGCGGAGAACCAAATGAGATTCGCAAATATGGGGAATTAGTACGCAATCAGGTTGAGATGATGTGCGAACAAGCATTCCAATACGAATTTATGCAATTAGAGCACCGCGCGAAAGAAGCATTTGTACAAGAAATTATTCGCACCAGCGATGGTACATTTGGAGGACAATTTTTAGGTTATGACTTGACCATCCCTAGAATCGCGGTTTTATTTGAAGTAGCAAGTCGAATTGAGCCTTTTTCAATTGACCAACAACGTCTCAGAGAAGACATTATGAAGGTTGTTAAATCCTTTAGTGATAAACAGGACATTGCTTCATTTATTACATCGAACCGCTTTGTCCTTTTGATGAAATTCGACCCTACATATGATAAAGTACAATCAAATCAGATTATAAAAACGCAGGTGAATCATATTAGAGAAGCAATTAAAAGTAAATCGAATTCAGATCTTTCAATTGGAATTGGAGAATATTATTCTGGTACTCATGGTTTACCTAATTCATATAAGGATGCTTTTCTTGTACTTGAAATGCTGAAAAAATTTCATTTGAACCCCGGTATTTATCATATAAATAATCTAATTCTTGAACAAATTCTAAATAATGTCTCTTCTGATACTGTAAAAAGATTAATATCATCTCCTCGAATGGTTAACCTCTTTAATAATAAACATCAGGAAATTATAAAAACATTTAGAGTTTTTTGCAGCAATAATCTACATACCAGTAAAACCAGCAGAGCAATGTTTCTTCACCGCAATACGCTCCTTTACAGGTTGAATAAGATTAAACAGCTTACCGATCTTGATCCGAACAATTTTTCAGAAGCTATGCAACTTAATCTCTTACTTAATTTAGCTCAAATTCACGGCTTACTTAATTTAGAAAACGAAAAAATCTAAATAAACAACAGAGATCGAGTACTATCCAAATGGCCTTAATAACCTACAAAGCATGGAAATATGAAAACACCAGAAAAAAGAGTGACAGAGGGACGGGGTTATTGTCACACTACAATCTTTGGATTATTCCCCTGCTTATTCCTGTTAATCTCTCAATCATCCTAATCGACAAACCATATACTTCCTTTAGTTTTTTTATGTACGAATTTCTTTTATTTATATCAAACTTTTGGATATCAATTGCATGTCCAACTTTACAATGATTATTGATTATTTTTCTAGCATCTTCATCTGTTAACCGGCGTTTTTCAGGTAAATCCATACATTCATCATCGTTCTCATTGTTTATATATTCAATGAAACGCTTCACTGTTTTTTCTCTATCTGAATTTAAAATATCCAGAGCAAAGTTTATATCAGTCTCATCACTTGCTTCGATATAATCAATGTAATTTGTCCAGATATAGTTTTGAATTTATTTACTATTCCAGCTTTTAAAGGATTCTGAAAAATTATCGAAGTACTGTGAAAAAATATACATCATCTTCTACAGGTTCGCTTTTAAACCAATCCTGAAACAAGTACCCTACCCTGTCATACTTTTTGTTATACCATAAAACATAACTACCACATATCCTTCTCATCACTGTAAATGAAGATGATTACCCATTAACCAATAAGTATATTCATTGTATTCACAAATCTCCTTGTATTTTTGTAAGGTTTGAATAAACTTAGCGCAATCTTCCTCATCTTCAAACAGGGTTTGACGATTTATTCCCCTCATAATGATATGATATATTCCACTTTTACTTTTAATCCTTGCAGCTCTAGGCACGGTAAACACCCCCGTGGCAAATTATACCATACGGGTGTTTGTGTCAACAACCCCGTCCCCTTGTCACTCCTGAAGACATGAAAGATGTCCGCATAATGGGAAAGGCAATACAATTTAAATCGGAGGTGCGGTAAGTGGTGAGTATATTCCTCCACGATTCAATGGTGATGTTGATGCTTTTGAGGGTTTTAAAAAAGCCGTAGACGAAGATCTGCTTAACGAAACTAAGCAAAATAACCTTTTTGACGATGAACTAACAGAAGATGAACAAAGAGCTGTGCGGGCATTTCTTGTGATATATAGAAAACAACTTAATACTGAATAAAAATTGACTCAATTCAGGGGAGTGTTGCACCCTTATGAATATTTCGGTGTGGCAGCGCCACCAGTACGCTCTGTACTATACCACTGTCTCGCTCAGAATGAGCCACCCTGTTGCTGGTTGAACCACTAGCTGTGAGAGTCAAGCAGCACAGGGGGCTCAAAGATTACTGATATACGTTATTCTTGAATCCCCTTGCGTTTACGCATGGAGTCCTCTCCATCAATGAAGATGGTGTATGAATCATGAACAATTCGATCAAGGATTGCGTCTGCCAAGGTGCCTTCACCGATCTTTCCGTGCCAGCCTGCTGGCGCAAATTGCGAACAAAAAATGGTTGAGGTCTTTTGATGCCTAGCTTCAACGATCTCTAGAAGATCACGAGCTTCGTTGTTATTTAAAGGTATGAGGAGCCACTCATCAAGGATTAACAGGCTTACTCGTTTGTACTGCTTCATGACCTTCTGGAAGATACCTTCCCCTCGAGCGACTGCAAATTCATTGAGTAGGTCAGGAAGGCGGATGTATTTGACCGTGTAAAAGTTGCGACAAGCCGCAATTCCAAAGGCGCAGCTCATGTAACTTTTGCCAGCACCAGATGCGCCAAGAATAATTAAATTGTGGTTTTCTTGAACATAATTGCAGGTTGATAGACGTGTAATTTGAGTTCTATCAAGCTTTCTGTCAGCATGGTATTCTATATCCTCGATGCAAGCATCGCTAAAATAGAGTTCTGATTTTCGAATAAGACGGCTAATTTATTGTTTTTTCTTCTAGCCCATTCAGTATCGACCATAAGGCCAAAACGTTCTTCAAAGGACAGGTCCTTGAAGGATGGATCATCTAACTGCTTGCGATAGGAGTCAGCCATAGAAGGTAGTCTGAGCTCATTCAGTTTTTGTTACTGTCGTTTCGTTCACCATTATGAGTTCCTCCCATAATAGTCTGCACCCCTTGTAAATCCGAAGTTTGCAGACGTATTATTAGGAACAGTATCTTCTTTGACAACTTTATCGTGACCCGTTTTTAGAATCGTCTGGATGCTCTTATAGCTAGGATTTGGCGTATAGGATAACGCCCTTTCACAGGCAGCTTCAAGACGGTTCACGGCGTATTTGTCGGCCAATTTGAGCAGAGCCATACATGATCGGTAGCCTTGTTGTTCTACTTTGTGCGCTGCAAGAATGGCTTGAACCGCTATGGATGTATTAGTACCAACACTTTTCGCCCAGAAGATAAACTGTTCTGAGTTCCAAGCAGCATACTGCTTATGCTCTTCAGGCATATGTTCAACAACCGCGCTGTACTGGCCTTCTCGGCCATGTAGCTTTGGATGTGAACAGACTCGGTGGTTATTGAAGAAGACTTCGATAACCCTCCTGGTGATACGAACATCAACTTTATGTTTAATGTATTCGTACGGGCAGCTGTAATACATTTTCCCCACGGCTATATGATAGTTAAACTGAACGGTTGCGATCTTCCAAGTGGCTAGCTCATAAGGAGCGTGGGGCAGTGGTAGTAGTGCACGTTGCTCTTCTTCCTCAAAGACGCTTAGCCGGCTTCCCGGTTTCTTTTGAAATAATTTGCTGTTAAAGTCCTGCAGTTTAGGAATTATAGCCTCGTTAAGCTCTCTAAGTGAGAAAAACTTCTGACGGCGTAACTCTGCGATGATCCAGGTCGATATGATCCCGACAGTGCCTTCAACTGTGGCTTTATCTTTTGGTCTTCTAACACGAGCAGGAATGACAGCGGTTCCATAATGTTCGGCCATGTCGTGATAAGTCTTATTGATGATCGGTGTGTACCATGACGTATTTTCGACACCGGTCTTAAGATTATCCGGAACTAGAATTCTGGTAACCCCTCCAAAGAACTGATAGGCGTTGACATGTGCCGCAATCCAGTTTTCCTGGTTCATTGATAAGAACGCTTCGACATAGGCATATTGGCTAGAAGATAATGCCGCGACAAAAACGTAGGCATCCATAGCTTCGCCTGTGTCACGATCGATAATTGTGGCTGTTTTGCCTGCCCAGTCGACCTCCAGTAGTTCTCCGGGCTTGCGGTCGATGTGCATGGTAGCTTTTGTAACATTAGCATACTCACGGTAGTATTTGCAGAACTGCGTGTACATGAAGGGCACTTCATGACTAAGCCGACATGTTTCACAGTACTCATTCCAAACAAGGCTTAAGGTAACCCCGTTTTTCGCCATTTCTTTATGGACGTAGTCATAGTCT
>NZ_JYNH01000014.1 GCF_000960765.1 Desulfosporosinus sp. I2
CGTCCTGGATATCAGGGACAGCCTCAAGGTCCTCGCCCAGGGTATCAAGGACAGCCGCAAGGTCCTCGTCCAGGATATCAGGGACAACCGCAAGGTCCTCGTCCAGGATATCAAGGACAACCGCAGGGTCCTCGTCCAGGATATCAAGGACAATCGCAAGCTCCCCGTCCAGGATACCAAGGACAATCACAAGGTCCCCGTCCAGGATTTCAAGGACAGCAACAGGGCTCGCGTCCAGGAACAGCTCAGCGCGCTGGGGTAGGCGCTCCGTCAACTCCGACGATTACAGAGCAAGCTAAAAGACAGTTACCAGCAAATAAGAAAGCCCAAGATAAAGCCTATGAACGTAAACGCGAGGTAGAGAAAGAAAGAGAAAATGCGATTCGTTCACCCCATAGACGCTTCCAAAAGCATCCTAAAAAGGAAGTTAGGGATACGACCCCGAAACACATTGTTATTCAAGAATCAATATCAGTTCAGGATTTAGCTAGTAAGATGAGCCGTAAGGCAGGAGAACTGATCAAACACCTGATGAATCTGGGGGTTATGGCTACCATTAATCAGGAGTTAGACTCAGAGACTGCCACAATTTTAGCTGCTGAATTAGGGGTTACAGTAGAAGTAAAAGCAGAAAAATCAATGGCTGTCATCACAGAGATCGAGGATGACCCGAAAGATCTCGTCTTCCGCCCACCTGTTGTAACGGTAATGGGACACGTTGACCATGGTAAAACCTCCCTTTTGGATGCGATCCGGACCACACATGTGACTGCTTCAGAAGCAGGTGGTATTACTCAGCATATTGGTGCGTACCAAGTTGAAATCAACAATCAAAAGATTACGTTTTTAGATACACCTGGACATGAAGCATTTACCTCAATGCGTGCTCGTGGAGCTCAAGTTACGGATATCGCGGTTTTGGTAGTGGCAGCAGATGATGGGGTTATGCCTCAAACCATCGAAGCAATCAACCACGCCAAAGCGGCTGAAGTTCCGATCATTGTTGCCATTAATAAGATCGATAAAGAGAATGCAACTCCGGAAAAAGTAAAACAAGAACTGACAGAGTATGGTCTTGTCGTTGAAGAATGGGGCGGAGATACTATTGCCGTTCCTGTATCCGCAAAAAGTAATATGGGCATCGAACAACTTCTCGAGATGATATTACTGGTCGCAGAAGTTCGTGATTACAAAGCAAATCCGAATCGGTCGGCTGCTGGAACCGTCATTGAGGCAGAATTGGATAAGGGCAAGGGACCCATCGCAACCGTTCTTGTTTCTAAAGGCACTCTCAATATTGGAGATGTTGCAGTAGCGGGCTGTGCCTATGGACGGATTAAGGCTATGGTGGATGATAAAGGGCGACGGGTTAAAAAAGCGGGTCCATCCATGCCAGTTGAAGTTCAAGGTTTATCCGAAGTGCCTGAGGCAGGAGAATTATTCTATGTAGTTGCGGATGAAAAATTGGCGCGCCATATTACCGCCGCACGAACTGCAGTGCGCAAAGTGGAAGAATCTAAAAAGACGGTTGTTAAAGTTAGCTTAGAAGACCTTTTTGACAAGATCAAAGAAGGTGAAATTAAAGAGCTCAACATTATTATTAAAGCAGATGTACAAGGATCAGTCGAAGCATTGCGTCAGTCGCTACTACGGCTTTCAACAGGCGAAGTACGCGTCAACCCAATCCATGGTGGAGTCGGTGCCATTAACAAAAACGACATTATGTTGGCGTCAGCTTCAAGCGCCATCATTATTGGCTTTAACGTTCGACCGGATGCTAATGCGAAAGCGACGGCTGAACTCGAAGGCGTTGACCTACGTCTTTATCGAGTCATTTACGATGCCATTGAAGATGTTAAAGCTGCTATGACGGGACTCCTTGATCCTACCTTTAAAGAGGTTGTATTAGGTAAAGTTGAAGTCCGTCAGGTCTTTAAAGTGCCAAAGGCGGGAACGATTGCCGGATGTATGGTAACGGAAGGAAAGATCATCCGTTCAGCTAAGGTAAGAGTTATTCGAGATAGCATTGTCATTCATGACGGCGTCATGGAGTCTCTACGACGCTTTAAGGATGATGTTAAAGAGGTTGCTGAAGGTTATGAATGTGGTATAGGTATCGAGAAATTCAATGACCTTAAAGAAGGAGACATCATTGAAGCGTTTATCATGGAAGAAGTTAAGCGCACTTTGTAGTAAATCAGCCCTGGAGGTATTGGTATGTCTAAACATCGGCCCAATCGTTTAGCAGAAACGCTCAAAGAAGAAATTTCCCAACTTATTAGGGTGGAGTTAAAAGATCCTCGGATCGGATTTGTCACATTGACTAGTGTGGATGTCGCAGATGATTTATCCCATGCCAAAGTATACGTTAGCGTTCTGGGCACAGAAGAAGAAGGAAAACTTAGCTTGGAGGCCTTGAATCGGGCGGCGGGGTTCGTACGAAGTGAAATCGGAAAGCGCGTACGCCTTCGACATGTACCCTCCATTGTTTTTAAAAACGATCCATCTATTCAACATGGCGCACATATAGCTAAGTTATTACACGACGTTGGAGTATCTGACGATACGAGTAAGGAAGAATCCCATGAATGATAATTGTCAAATGGATGAGATGATTAAAGTGTTAAGAAAAGCGCCAAAGGTGGCGCTTTTCTCCCATGTATCACCCGATGGGGATTGTATCGGATCTATGTTAGCCATAGGCCTAGCGTTGGAGAAGTTGGGTAAAGAAGTGACCTTTTACAACCCGGATTTGATTCCAAATAATTTGCAGTTTTTACCGGGCTCTTCTAGGGTAAGTCAGAAGCTACCGATACCCCAACCCCAAATCCTAATGTTTGTGGATTGTACTGATCTCCAGCGTGTTAATCTCTCGAAAACGGACCTCTCTGCAGAAAGTACGATACTCAACTTAGATCATCACATCTCAAATCAGCTCTTTGGTCACGTCAACTGGATCGATGCCCAAGCAAGCGCTGTTGGAGAAATCGCCTTAACTCTTATTTATCAACTTGGCGTAGCTATTGATGAGGACATAGCTACGAATCTCTACACAGCGATCGTGACGGACTCTGGTTGCTATCAGTACAGCAGCACAACTGCTCAGACGCATCGTCTGACTGCTGACCTCTTAGATAATGGTATCGATATCCTCAACATCCACCATCACCTTTTTGGTCAAAATCCCCTTGCCCAACTTAAATTACTGCAATGTGCCCTGAATAGTTTGGAAATGTATGCGGAGGGGCAACTAGCCCTTATGACCTTAAGCTTGGAAGACTTTCAAAAAAGCAGGGCTCAGCAGGAATTGAGTGAGGGACTAGTGAATCATGCTCGCAACGTTGCGGGTGTTGAGGTGGCTGTTTTGCTGAAAGAAGTGGGACCACAAGAAATTAAGGTGGGCCTTCGTTCTAACCTCTGGCTGAATGTCAACGAGATTGCTGCAAAGTTTGGTGGAGGAGGGCACAAGCGTGCTGCAGGTTGTACTTTTAGAATCTCCATGGCTGAGGCCAAACTAAACATCATTACGGCGATTGAGGAGGGTTTAAGGAATGGAAGGAGTTATTAACGTCCTTAAACCACCAGGAATGACCTCTTCAGATGTTGTAGTTTGGATGCGAAAACTCTTGAAAGTCAAGAAGGTTGGCCACACCGGAACGCTCGATCCTGGTGTAGCAGGCGTATTGCCCCTTTGTGTTGGGAAGGGAACCCGTCTAGCAGAATACATTACTGAGCAAGGAAAGACGTATATTGCAGAAGTTACCTTTGGAATAACGACAGAGACGCAGGATGCTTTCGGGAAAGTGATAAAAAGAACTTCTCCTGAGGTGAGACAAAGTGATTTAGAGCGGGTTATACCAAGTTTCGTGGGTAAAATAGCTCAGCTCCCTCCGATGTATTCGGCAGTTCGTAAAGAAGGAAAACATCTCTACGAATATGCACGCCAAGGGCTAGCTGTTGAGAGAACGCCGCGTGAAGTGTCTATCTACCAATTAAAGCTGAAAAAATGGTATGAGGGTGAGTTTCCACGGGCAATTTTAGAGATTGAATGCTCAAAAGGGACATACATACGGACAATAAGTCATGATCTGGGACAGGCTTTGGGTTGTGGGGCACATATGTCCTATTTAGTACGCATCCGCTCTGGCCCGTTTAAGATCCAAGAAAGTTGGTCACTAGAAGAGATAGAAGAGGCTGCGAATAACGGTAACTATACTTTTTTACTTCCTTTAACCGCAGGAATTGATCTGCCTCAAGTTGTTTTGTCCGCGGTGCGTGGGAACGCTTTCCGGCACGGTCTGCCAACCAAGAGAGAATTAGTCAAGTCGCTTAGCATAGGAAATGAATCTTATGTTCAGGTTATAGAAAATGGCGAATTGATTGGAATAGGGATCTGGCGAGAAGAAGGACTTTATCCACATAAGGTTTTTGGATGATACTAATCATGGCCAGCGCTTGGAAGAAGGTTAACACGTGCGAAGACAGTGTCTTCGGGCGCTAGCCAAGTTCTTGATAATTAGGAGGGTCAAAGCGGTGCAAGTTCGAACTAGTTTACCTATGGAAAGAGAGCCGTGTGTTTTAGCCTTAGGTAATTTCGATGGAGTACATCTCGGACATCGTCGCTTGCTTGAACAAGGATTAAGTCAAGCAATGAGTTTGGGTGTAAACCTAGATGTTTTAATTTTTGAGCCTCATCCGCTCAAGGTATTATTTCCCGAACGGGGAATTAAACTCTTGTCTACAAACCAAGAGCGCTTGCAGTATTTGGAGGAGATTGGGGTTCATACGGTCTACCTTTTACCGTTTACGAGAGAAACAGCGAAGACGTCTCCAGAACAATTTGTCGAGAAGATTCTGTTACCCTTAGGGGTAATACATGTTGTGGTTGGCTTTAATTACTCCTTTGGTGATCAAGGTAGAGGGAACTCCGAGTTAATTCAGGTTTTGGGACAGAAACATGGATTTGGAGTGAGTGTACTTCAGGCTCAAATGTTAGACGGTCAGGTGATCTCTTCGAGTAGTATTCGCAAGGCCTTACTACAGGGGGATATTAGATTAGCTACGGCGCTACTGGGACGTCCACCACGCCTACGTGGGACCGTTATCCATGGGGAAGAACGAGGTCGTCAGATCGGTTATCCGACAGCAAATATTCTCACGCCAGATGACTATCTAATTCCAAAAAGAGGAGTCTATGCAGTTAGAGCTTATTTGGACGGGAAAAGCGTGTCAGGGATGATGAACATTGGCATGAAACCAACCTTTCACGATCTCTATGATACTGTAGTCGAGGTTCATTTTCTCGATTTTGATGGAGATTTATACGGGAAAGAGATAACGGTCCTGATAGAGGAGCGTTTGCGAGATGAACGGAAATTTAAGGGTGTCGATGAACTCTTGACTCAGTTAAATAAAGACCGAATTAAAGCCCAAGTTTTTCTCAATAATGATCGCACAAATTAATCAACTTTACAAAAACGTCGTTACAATGTATACTATTTTAGATACTAACTCAACCCACTGACTCGGCTTAACGAAGTCTCCAACGTTATCCTGGGCAGTAGGGAATGAATAAAAAAATGGAGGAAACTTATCATGATGACACCTGAGAGAAAGCAAGAGATTATTCTGAAACACGCCCAACACGAAGGTGACACTGGGTCCCCTGAAGTACAAATTGCACTTTTAACTGAACGAATTACCTATTTGACAGAACACTTTAAGACGCATAAGAAAGACCACCACTCACGTCGTGGGCTTTTGAAAATGGTTGGTTCAAGACGGGCATTATTAACCTATCTAAAAAATGTTAATTTTGACCGTTATCGGAATATTATTAGTGTGCTTGGACTACGGAAGTAATCGCAAAAATGGAAGGAAGCGGATCACATAGATCCGCTTCCTTCCATTTTATGCGAAGTTCGAAGTTCGAAGTTCGAGATGCGAGAAATAGACTATTTCCGGAGCCTGATTTTAAGTATCCGGTCCTCTATTTCAAAGTTCGAGCCTCGAACATCGAGCCTCGAACTTCGTTTTAGGCGATTATTCTTGATTTAGTTTTATTTATGCAAATTGCAGGAAATAATAACAATATGTCGAAGAGGAAACAAGTTAAGAAGGATTGAAAGTTTAAGGAGGTTCCATTGTGAAACAGGAAATACTCGAAAAGTCACTCTCAGTTGGTGAGAGAACCATGACTTTCCAAACTGGTAAACTTGGTAAACAAGCGGGAGGTGCAGTTTTTCTTCGTTACGGAGATACAGTAGTGACAGCATTCGCTACTGCTAGTGCCGTAGCCCGGGAGGGAATTGATTTCTTTCCCTTGACCGTGGAATTTGAAGAAAGAATGTACGCTGCGGGTAAAATTCCGGGTGGATTTATTAAACGTGAGGGAAGAGCTAGTGAGAAAGCCACCTTATCAGCACGTTTAATTGACCGTCCAATACGACCATTGTTCCCGGAAGGATTTCGGAATGAAGTTCAGGTGGTAGCCACAGTTATGTCTGTCGATCAAGATAGTGCAACAGATATTACTGCCATTAATGCAGCTTCAGCAGCTTTAACCATCTCAGATATTCCCTTCGAAGGTCCTATTGCGGCAGTAACCGTTGGACTCATTGAGGATGAATATATAATTAATCCGACTATAGAACAAGCAGGTAAAAGTCAAATGCTTCTAACTGTCGCCGGAACAGAGGAAGCTATTATGATGGTGGAAGCCAGTGCTCACGAAGTGCCAGAGGATCAAATCTTAGAAGCAATTATGTTTGGACATGCAGAAATCAAAAAAATTGCCAGATTTATTGCAAACTATCGTGAGGAAGCTTTGGCGCTTGGCTTGGCTAAAGAAAAACGCGAAGTTAAGATTGTTAGAACCAAAGAAACGATCGTAGAAGCGGTTAAAGCCTTCGCCTATGATAAATTAGATACGGCTGTTCGTGTAGAAGAGAAGAAGGCACGAGAGAGTGCTATTGACGAAGTAAAGGCTGAAGCCTTGAGTCACTTCGAAGCAGAATTCCCCGATGATTCAAAAGCTATAAAATCGGTACTTGAAGACATTGTGCATCAAATTGTTCGTAAATTGATCACGGATGAGCAGATTCGTCCCGATGGGCGAGCAGTCGATGAAGTTCGTCCGATCAGTATTGAAGTAGGAATTCTCCCGCGTACACATGGGACAGGATTATTCACACGAGGTCAAACCCAAGTTTTGACTGTGGCGACGCTTGGAGCGGCAAGAGATGAACAAATTTTGGACGGTTTGGGCTTAGAAAGGTCTAAACGTTATATACATCACTATAATTTTCCACCCTATAGTGTAGGGGAAACTCGGCCAATGCGGGGACCAGGACGAAGAGAAATCGGACATGGTGCACTCGCCGAAAGAGCGTTGCTCCCAGTCCTTCCCGATGAAAATGAGTTTCCTTATACCATCCGTCTCGTTTCTGAGGTGTTGGAATCCAATGGCTCTAGTTCAATGGCTTCTGTTTGTGGAAGTACCCTTTCCCTAATGGATGCAGGCGTGCCAATTTCGGCTCCTGTAGCAGGCATTGCCATGGGACTTGTTAAGGAAGGGGAGCATTTAGCGATCCTGACAGACATCCAGGGTTTGGAAGACCATTTCGGAGATATGGATTTTAAAGTGGCAGGAACTAGCAAAGGGATAACCGCCTTGCAAATGGATATCAAAATTATGGGTGTGTCCCGGGAAATTTTGCTGAGGGCTTTAACCCAAGCTAAAGCAGGTCGCCTTTTTATTCTAGGTAAAATGGTGGCTATTTTGGACAAACCTCGTCCAGAACTTTCAACCTATGCTCCAAGAATTATCACGGCCTCGATCCATCCTGATAAAATCCGCGATGTAATTGGACCTGGTGGAAAAACAATTAAAAAGATAGTTGAGGAAACGGGCGTCAAAATTGACATCGAAGATGATGGCCGTGTCTTTATTTCTTCGGTTGGAGGCGAAGGTGGGGAAAAAGCCTTAAAGATTATCCAAGCCTTAACTCAGGAAGTGGAAGTCGGTAAAATCTATCAAGGGAAAGTCACGAGGGTTATGGATTTTGGAGCGTTTGTAGAAGTCATCCCAGGGGTCTTGGGACTGACAGGTAAGGAAGGCCTGGTTCATATTTCTCAATTAGCTCATGAACGTGTTGAAAAAGTAGAAGATATCGTTAAAGTCGGGGATGAAATCACGGTTAAAGCGACGGCCATTGACAAACAAGGTCGCTTAAATCTTTCACGTAAGGAAGCCATGCCAAAAAATCCAACCATGCCTAAACCACAATAATGGTTTACGTCTAAAGGTACTGTATCAGAATCAATGATCAACATAATAATTGATGATCAGTCTGTGAGTTCCCCTATCCGCATAAATGTTAAGGAAGGGGGGACGCATATGTTCATTAACTTAAAAATCTCGCGACGAATCCTCTCGTTAGTCGGGATTTTCTTTCTGCTACTTTTGGGTATCATAACAGAGCGTTGGATAATAGGGTCCAATATCTCAGCTTCCAAACCTATCGAGCAGGTCAAAACGGATCGGTTGGTCATGGCTTTAACAATTAACGTGGATTGGGGCGAAGAATTCATTCCAGCCATTTTAGACGAGTTGGATGAGGGTAACGCACGTGCAACCTTCTTTGTAACAGGTCGTTGGGCTAAGAAGCACCCAGACTTTCTGAAAATGATCTTCGGTCGCGGCCACCAAATTGAGAACCATGGCTATTCTCATCCTCATCCTGATCAACTTTCCGTAAAAGCAAATCAAGAAGAAATTCAAAAAACAGAAAACATCATCGAAGGAATTATTGGACGAAAAACGCATTTATATGCACCACCCTATGGCGAAAAAGGTGCTTCAGGACTAAGCGCCGCCAAAGGATTAAACTATAAGACTATTCTCTGGACCTTGGATACTGTGGATTGGCGTGCAGACAGTACACCTGAAATCATCGCACAACGTATTATTAATCCAGTCATGCGTTTTGGAATCAAACCGAACAAGTCTGGTGCCATTATTTTAATGCATCCCAAAGCCAATACTGTTCGTGCCTTGCCTGTTATTCTCAAGCAATTAGCCTTACAGGGATATATTTTCCAATCTCTTGACGAACTAATAACATATGACCAGAGCGGAGATACTACCTCATGACAAATTAAAAAGTCGAGGTGGTTAAATGATCAGGTTGAAGTGGACGCGTGCTGGGTACCGTGTCTTTCTTTGCATAATAATGATAAGTTTACTATCCGTGAACCCTGTCTATGGTGCTCAAAGCTCAAGCTCTGTTCAAAAATCTTCTCAAAAGTCACTAAAAACAGTTCAAAAATCAGTTTCAAAATCCGTAAAAAAACCTGCCGAAGTTTTAGGTGTAGTTCCAAGAATAACAGCTGATGCAGCTGTCCTAATGGATGTCGCTACAGGGGATATTCTGTTTGGCAAGCAAGCTCACAAACGTCGACCTCCTGCCAGCACGACTAAGATTATGACTGCTATTTTAGGATTAGAGTTAGGACGGCCAGATGAAATTGTAACTGTCAGTTCGAAAGCAGCGGCTGTCGGAGAATCAACTTTGAATCTTGATCCTGGAGAAAAAATTAATCTTTATGAACTTATTACTGGGGCCATGGTTCGTTCAGGGAATGATGCGTGCGTGGCAATTGCTGAACATATCGCAGGAAGTGAAGAGCAGTTTCTTAAATGGATGAATTGGAAGGCTTTAGCCCTAGGGGCCCAAAATACCAACTTCGTAAATACTAACGGCTTACCTCGTAAAGAACATTATTCTACCGCCTATGATCTGGCCTTAATGGCGCGCTATGGCTTGCAAATCCCGCAGTTTCTTTCCATTACCCGCCTCAAGGAAACAGAGATCCATTTTATTGAGCCTGACGTGCTCATGGATTTGAGAAATACGAATAAATTACTCTGGAACTACCCTTTTGCAGACGGTGTTAAAACCGGTACAACGACTGCAGCGGGAAAATGTCTTGTTGCCTCCGCGACGAAAGAGGGACGTCAACTCTTAGTCGTTGTTCTGAATGCCCCGGATCGCTTTGGAGATGCCAAGAAACTTTTGGAGTGGGGTTTTGAGTACACTGAAACCGTTCGGTTGACTAATGTTGGAGAACTTATTAACGAATTCCCCAGTGTCGTTAAACCTGTACCTGTGTTCATTAAAGAGCCCATCGATGTCAGCGTATCGAAAGTTGAACGTGACAAGCTTCAAACTCGTGTCGTATGGGAAAAAGCCACAAATCTGCCAGTCCGAGCAGGAGAACGCTTGGGACGTTTAGAGGTATGGTTTGGGGAACAGAAATTAAACAGTGTGCCATTGTTTAGTGAAAATGAAGTAGTTAAAAATCGGTCCTTAATTCGTTTATTTCCTTTCAGCTTAGGGAAATAAGAGGGAGTGAATTTTTTGTATCAAAAAACGCTGTTGCCGAATGGAGTCAGGATCATTACGGAAGAAATTGAACATGTGCGATCAGCCGCCTTTGGGATTTGGGTAGGAGCGGGTTCCCGGGATGAACGTGAAGGTTATGAAGGAATCTCACACTTTATTGAACATATGTTTTTCAAAGGTACGGAACATCGAAGTGCTCGAGTTTTAGCGGAGTCCCTTGAGGCTGTTGGCGGGCAGTTAAATGCTTTTACGACGAAAGAATATACTTGTTATTACGCGAAAATTCTGGATGAGGACCTTGACTTAGCCATTGACGTTTTAAGCGATATGTTTTTTTGCTCGCTCTTTGATGAAAAGGAAATCGAAAAAGAAAAGAACGTAGTAATTGAAGAAATAAAAATGTATGAAGATTCCCCGGATGAACTCATTCATGATGTTTTTTCTGAACATGTCTGGAATGATCATCCGTTAGGGAAACCCATCTTAGGGACAGAGGAGAGCATTCGGTCTCTCAGTCGAGAGAAAATCATGCTTTTCCTCACTGAACATTATGCCCCCGATAATATCGTGATTGCTGTGGCGGGTAAAATCAAGCATGAGGAAGTTGTAAAAAAACTATCCTCCCAATTTGGAACATTTCAAAGAGGGGGTCGTCGTGTCCTTGAGGGAACTCCCACGGGTCAGAAAGTAGAACGGTATCAACCGAAAGAGACAGAACAGATGCATATTCTCTTGGGAGTACCAGGACTTGGCCAAGATGATGAGGACATTTATGCCATGCATATTTTTAATAATATTTTAGGAGGAGGACTAAGCTCCCGTTTATTTCAAGAGATTCGAGAACAGCGTGGACTAGCTTATTCTGTATACTCCTATCATTCCACGTATGTGGATACTGGATTATTTGCAGTCTATGCGGGTACAAGTCCCAAGAATACGACAGAAGTCATCGAGTGTATTCTTAAGGAATTAAATGATATTAGGCAAAAAGGAATTAGCTCAGATGAATTAGAGAGAACAAAAGCACAAATTAAAGGTAGCCTATATCTAGGTTTAGAAGCGGTAAGTAGTAGAATGAGTCGACTAGGCAAGACAGAACTGACCTATAACCGCGTATTATCCCCAGAAGAGGTGGTTGGAAAGCTCGAAAAGGTAACCTTAGACGATGTTTTGCGTGTCATAGGCCGCCTTTGGCAAAAGGATAAAATCAGTATCATGACGTTGGGCCCGACAGGACATGAAGTCGTATTGTCCGATCTATTAGAGAAAATAGGATGGAAAGAGTAAGCCTGTTTGAGGTTCGAGGTTCGGTTTGAATCTCGAATCTCGTTTTGGGTCAAGGGGGAATTTATGTGTCAGACTTATTAACGGTTAAAATAAAAAAAGTGAGTAACAACTCGTTGGCTCTTCCTACCTATGCAACGGCTGCTTCGGCAGGGGTTGATCTTAGCGCGGATCTAGGGGAGCCAATCACATTGAGCCCCGGCGAAAATGTTAAAATTCCGACTGGAGTCGCTATTGAGCTCCCCAATCCGTCTGTTGTGGCGCTTGTCTTTGCGCGAAGCGGTCTAGCGAGTCGGTACGGCATTGGATTAACCAACGGTGTGGGTGTGATCGATTCGGATTATCGTGGAGAAATTAAGGTTTTGATCCAGAACCTTGGAAACGAGTCTGTTATGATTAAACCGGGGGATAGAATCGCTCAAATGGTGTTTATGCCGATTTTCCGGGCGATATTTGAAGACGTTGCAGAACTTCAGGAAACAGCGCGTGGTGTAGGTGGGTTTGGCTCGACGGGAATATAAACGAACCCTACAGTAAAAAACTTTCCTAAAGAATTATTAGGATTTAATGTTCTATGCGGGTTTGTCTTTTCATACAATCCCCATGAGGGGGAGTGTCGATGCAAGCCCTTGGAGTTATGCTTTTGACCATTGGGGTTGTTCTTTCGGTACGGGAACGAAAGTACAGGATGATGTGGCGATCATCTCAGCCTACATCAAATCAACTGGCAACTGTCTTAAGCCAATTAGTAGGCACGGCGGGGGGAATTTACCTTTCCCTGGAACTCTTATTCTCCTTCTTGAAAATACCTGAGGATTGGTGGAGCAAATCCGTGTTTTTTGTTGAGCCACTAGCAGCTTTTTCCTTATTACTGGCGATTCTACAACCCTTCGGATTAAGAGTTTGGACGAGATTGCGGAAATAGGGAGAGGATAGAATGCTTTTAAGTGATCTTGCTGGTAAAGAAATTATAAATTTGTATGATGGGGCAAAGCTAGGCTTAGTGGGTGATGCGGATTTGGATATTTCGTTAAACGGTTCTGTTGAATCGATTATTCTTACGTCTCGGGGTGGATTTTCAGGCTTTTGGGGATCAAGGGGGGATAGAGAACGAGAAACTCTAGTAATTCCATGGCAAACCATTAAAAAGATAGGGTCGGAGGTCATTATTATCGATCTACAGAGCCGATCTGAAAGGATGCGCTGAAAAATTCAATTTGACAGCGGAGAGGATACCCAATAAAATATATGGAAAAGCTGTAACCCCGCATTGCATTTTGCAACGGGGTTTTTGCCTTATCATCACAGGAGGGTTTTTTAGTGAAGAAAATTCGAGTTTTCGTGGCTGGAGCAAGTGGGAAAATGGGTCAGGAACTGATCCGCTCACTAATCAAAGAAGACGATCTCCTTCTGGTTGGGGCTTCAGATACGAGGCATCAGGGAATGGATGTTGGGTTTGCTATTGGTGCTCAGCGTGTCGGTGTGGATATCACGGGTCCTCTTGATCTTGAAACCTTGCGTTCGTCTAGGGCTGATGTTTTGGTGGATTTTACAAATCCGCAATCCGTCTTAAAAAATTCCAAATTGGCCATTATGGCTGGTGTAGTTCCCGTTGTTGGGACAACTGGTTTAGATGAAGCAGAAATTGGAGAAATCCGGACCTTAGTAAAAAAGGAAGGGGTGGGAGCATTCATTGCGCCTAATTTCTCAATTGGGGCAATTTTAATGATGCGATTTGCTAGGGAAGCGGCTAAATACTTTCCTAATGTAGATATCATTGAAATGCATCATGATCAAAAACTAGATGCTCCATCGGGAACTGCGTTGAAAACAGCGGAGGGAATTTTAGAAGTCCGTGAACCTATGGTTCAGGGACACCCCAATGAATACGAAAAACTCCCTGGAGCTCGAGGTGCTGACTTGGGTGGAATTCACATCCACTCAGTACGTTTGCCTGGTTTAATTGCCCATCAGGAAGTTCTATTTGGAGGATTAGGGCAAGCTCTAACTATCAGACATGATGCCTTCTCGAGAGAAACCTACATGCCAGGGATTATTTTAAGTATACGTAAAGCGGCAGGATTAACGAATCTCGTCATAGGACTCGATAATTTCCTCGATTAGATTATTTTGAGCGTAACCGCAGCCTGCATACCCTCATATAATGGATAGTAGTCAATAGGACACTGTCTCAAAGGGGGCAAATAAATGAGTGCGGGTCTGAACGGAATTCGTTTAGCGGTAATCGGAGGAGACGAGCGGGAAATCTATTTAATTTCCGAACTTCAGAAACAGGGGGCCTACATAATCGGGGTCGGATTCGAAAAAGCTCCTCCCATTTTGGGAATGACTCTTGTGCCATCGCTTGAAGAGGCAGTCGGCCAAGTGGATGCGTTGCTTTTTCCGATGTTCGGCACAGATGAACGTGGAGCTGTCAAAGCCAAATATTCTGCTTCACCTATCGTATTAAACAAAAAAGTTCTGGAATCAATTCCACTGCGAGTGCCGCTGATCATTGGTTTTGCGCGTCCAGCCTTGAGGGCAATAGCAGAAAATTTGGGTATTCAATTAGTGGAGACTGGTAGCCTAAATGAACTGGCTATTCTTAACTCTATTCCTTCGGCAGAAGGAGCGATCCAAATGGCGATGGAGGCTACAAAGATTACAATCCACGGCAGCCAAAGCTTCGTCATAGGATTAGGGCGGTGTGGATGGACTCTGTCACGCATGTTACAAGGAATTGGAGCAAATGTGACCGGGGTCGCTAGAAAGCCTGCTGATTTGGCGCGAGCAGCAGAGATGGGACTTCATGCCGTAAATTTCCTCGATCTTGAGGATGAGATTGATAAGGCGGAAATTATCTTTAACACGGTACCTCATCAAGTCTTAGATCGCATGATGTTACAAAAGGTCGCGCGGGACGCAGTAATCGTGGATTTGGCATCGATTCCGGGGGGGACAGATTTTGAATATGCGCAAATGCTGGGCATTAAAGCTCTTTTGGCTCCAGGTCTCCCTGGTCTTGTAGCTCCAAAAACCGCTGGACGTATTCTTGCTCAAATTTATCCGCAACTTATTCTTCGTCACTTGACCACAGTGAACACTACTTGTAAAGTGGAGGTGTGAAGGATGAAGTTTGAGGGGCTAAAAATCGGATTTGCTATTACAGGATCGCACTGTACAATTCATGAAATTATACAAGTTATGAAACGTTTAGTGGCGGAAGGCGCTGAAGTGACGCCAATTATTTCTTATTCCGTTGATAGCATGGATACACGATTTGGAAAAGCAGAAGATTGGAAGCATCAATTTCAGGAGATCACGCATAAGAAATTGATTCATACAATTCCTGAGGCGGAGCCGGTTGGGCCCAAAAAAATGTTTGATTGTGTGGTTATTGCTCCATGTACAGGAAATACCCTTGCAAAATTAGCGAATGGAATCATAGATACCCCAGTGCTCATGGCAGCAAAATCCCATCTTCGCAATCAGAAACCTGTCGTCTTGGCGATTTCGACCAACGATGGGCTCGGCTTAAATGCTCGTAATATTGGGACCTTACTAGTTACAAAAAATGTGTACTTGGTACCCTTTGGTCAAGATAATCCGGTCGTTAAGGCGAATTCTTTAGTGGCACATATGGAGCGAGTTCCAGAAACTATTCTCATGGCGTGTGAGGGAAAACAAATTCAACCAGTCCTTGTGGATTACAGGATTTGACATGTAGCGGCTTAAGGTGCCTTGCCATTTCGTACTACTCAGAAAGTATAACTTCGTTGTATACTGCAAGAAGGCTAATACGTGCGAAGACAGTGTCTTCGTCTGAAGCATAAGTGCAACTAAGGCTGCAAGCTGGTTAACACGTGCGAAGACGGTGTCTGCAAGAAGGGATAATCCGTGCGAAGACATTGTCTCCGTGGGCGCCAGCCAAGTTTTCTTTATAGGCGCCTTTGCCACAAGGACTGATTCCAGACAAATTTAAGGAGGAACATAAGCAATGTCTAATGTAGCAATTGTTGGCGCCACTGGCGCAGTAGGACAAGAGTTTCTTAAAATTCTTGCTGAGCGAAAGTTTCCGGTCAATGAACTAAGGTTGTTAGCATCTAAGCGTTCTATAGGGAAACGCATGACATGGCAGGGACAGGAACTGGAGGTTCATGAGACGACTCACGAGAGTTTTAAGGGAATAGACATTGCGCTCTTTGCCGGTGGATCAGCGAGTACCGAGTATGCCCGTTCTGCTGTGGATAGCGGGGCTGTGGTGATTGATAACAGTAGCGCTTTTCGGCTTGACCCGGAAGTGCCGCTTGTCGTACCTGAAGTCAATCCCGAAGATGTCAAATGGCACAAAGGGATTATAGCTAATCCCAATTGCTCCACGATTATTATGGCAGTTGCCCTTAAACCTATATCTGATTTAGCTGGAATTCGCCGGGTGGTTGTTTCTACTTATCAAGCCGTGTCTGGAGCGGGACGCGAAGGAATTGAGGAACTGGAAAACCAGGTTAAGGCTTGGGCTAAGGGAGAAGAACTTAAATCCTCTGTTTTTCCCTATCAAATAGCCTTTAACCTTGTTCCACGGATTGATGTATTTCAAGAGGGAGACTATACCAAAGAAGAGTGGAAGATGGTTAAGGAGACACAAAAGATATTTCACGTACCCAACATGGCGATTACTGCCACAACGGTACGGGTTCCAGTTTTCCGTAGTCATTCAGAGTCCATCAACGTGGAAACAGATCGCTTAGTCAGTGTTTCAGAAATACGGGAGGCCATGAGTAAGGCTGCCGGTATTATCGTCATAGATGATCCAGGAAAGGACCAATATCCCATGCCTTGGTTTAGTGCAGATACGGACGAAGTTTATGTAGGTCGCTTGCGTAAAGACTTTTCCATCCCTCAGGGATTTAATTTATGGGTGGCTGGAGATCAAATACGTAAAGGAGCCGCCACGAACGCCGTGCAAATTGCTGAACTATTACTTTAATCGTGGTTCAATGTTCGTGGTACGTAGTTCGAAGATCGAGTATAGTAGTTAAAACATGGTAAGCATTCGAAGCACGAATATCGAATATCGACCACGAACATGCTAGAGGCTCAGATTTAATGACTCTAAAGTTCTAGGTTTAAGGCTTAGAAGTAAACTTAGAACTAGATCCAGAAGAAGTTAGAGATTAGAACTTAGAACTTAGAAATTAGAAGTTAGAGGTCGAGGTTCGAACCACGAATATCGAACCACGAAAAGGGGGGTTGGAGTTGCGAATATTAGTCCAGAAGTTTGGCGGAACCTCCCTAGCTACTGAAGAGCGAAGAGCTCAGGTGGCTTCCAAAGTTTCGGAGGCCATTCATAGTGGATATTCTCCGGTGGTTGTCGTTTCAGCCATTGGCCGTTCCGGAGATCCCTACGCAACGGATACGTTTCTGAATATGGTAAAAGGTATAAATCCAGACTTGCCAAAACGCGAGTTAGATCTATTGATGAGTTGTGGAGAAGTAATTTCAGGGACCGTCTTGGTAAGTACCTTAAATAGCCTGGGACATAAAGCAGTCCTCTTCACAGGAGGGCAAGCCGGAATTATTACGAATAATGATTTTGGAGATGCCCGAATTGTTAGGGTTGAACCAGGCGAGATACTCGAGCAACTGGCCGAAGGTAAAGTAGTCGTAGTGACTGGATTTCAAGGAATTACGGAAAGTGGCCAGATTACCACCCTCGGGCGCGGGGGAAGTGATACCACTGCTTCGGCACTTGGGGTTGCCCTCGAAGCAGAAACCATCGATATTTACACAGATGTCGAAGGAATTATGACCGCAGATCCTCGAATCGTGGAAGATGCCCGGATTTTAGATACGGTCACTTATAATGAAATATGTCAGTTGGCTTATCAAGGAGCTAAGGTTATACACCCGCGTGCTGTAGAGATTGCCATGCAGCGAAATATTCCACTGAGAATTAAATCGACCTTTTCAGATGCACCAGGAACCTTAGTCACTAACCTACATCCCGATCGTGAAATTGGTACGGATATTACCTCTGATCGAATTATCGCGGGAATTGCCCATACGCCAAGTGTAACTCAACTTCGGATTTTAACGGTCAATGATCCTGACATTCATCTAACGGATAAACGAATCTTTAGAGCAATGGCCCTAGCGGATATAAGCGTTGATTTCATCAGTGTACAACCAGAAGCAGTCCTTTATACGGTTTCAGATGAGGTCGCAGCTAAAGCAATTGGGATCTTACAAAATATGGGTTTTCAACCGGACGTTATTCATAGTTGCGCAAAGGTTTCCATTGTAGGAGCCGGAATAGCTGGTGTACCAGGAGTTATGGCAGATATGGTAGAAGCACTTTCTGATGCAGGGGTGACTATCTTACAATCGGCTGATTCACATACCACAATTTGGGTATTAGTTCATAATGTGAACATGGTAGCAGCAGTTCAAGCCTTACACAAAAAATTTAAATTAGATGTCTAACCGTAAAAAAGAAGTGGGAAGAAAGGATGAGAAAGATGTCTTTTGGAAGAATCTTGACAGCCATGGTGACTCCCATGAATGAAGCGTTAGAGGTTGATTATCAGGAAGCGATACGCTTAGCACAGTATTTAGTGGACCATGGCTCAGATGGGGTTGTGGTTTGTGGAACTACGGGAGAATCTCCAACGGTAACAGATCAAGAAAAAATTGAACTTTTTAAAGTAATAAAAGGGGCTCTGGGTTCTACCGCCATCGTAATTGCAGGGATCGGATCCAATTCGACCAGTTCCAGTATTACGCTCGCCCATAAGGCTTCTACAACGGGTGTAGATGGTTTAATGGCTGTGGTACCCTATTACAATAAACCTTCTCAGGAGGGGTTGTATCAGCACTTTAAAGCGATCGCTGAGGCAACATCTCTGCCCTTGATGCTCTATAATGTTCCAGGCAGGACCTCAGCCAATTTAATGCCAGAGACAGTTAAAAGGTTAGCTGAAATCCCTAACATCACCTCCTTAAAAGAAGCAGCCGGCTCACTCGATCAGGTTAGTGAGCTAAAAAGAATGTTGCCTCCCGATTTTGCGGTTTACAGTGGGGATGACTCCATGACCTTACCCATGTTAGCCTTGGGGTGTAGTGGGATCGTTAGTGTGGCAGCTCATTTTATTGGAGATGAGATGAAACACATGGTGGACGCTTGGTTTGCTGGAGACACAGCTCAAGCAACAAAATCTCATCTTGAACTGTATCCAATTTTCAAAGGTATCTTTATTACCTCCAACCCAGTACCGATTAAAGCCATTATGAATAGGGTCGGGATTAAGGTTGGTGGGGTTCGTCTACCTTTAGTTGATGCCACAAACGAAGAAATCAAGTTTCTTGAAAAGCTTATGAACGATCACAAGCAGACACAAGTAAGTTATAATAAAAAACAAGCTTCAGTAATAACAGAATTAAAGGTTGCCTCCGAAAAAACAAATCATCCAATCGTATAAGTTTTATCAAGATTAATATTGTAAAAAAACCTCTGTTCAAACGTGAACTGAACCCTGAAAATTGGACAATGAACAACAGACCCCCTATGGTAGAATGAAACATCTGTCATAGGGGGTCTGTGTATGGCTACAAAGGGAAGTAAGCAATTTGGAGGAAAAATTTAGAGGAGTTAATCTTCGACGAGAGTAAACTGCCAGCCACAATAGAATTCTTCAGGGTGGGGATCTGGTGGACACGCAATGCACTTCGTCTTAATCCGAGGGTCAATCGTAGAAGCGAATAAAGAGTATTCAACTTCACCAACAGGTTTACAAGGATGGTCAGGCATGTTCTTCCTTTTTCGGGCGGATTGAACACGACAATCTTTCATATGGAAAATCAAAGTATGATCATCAGGCCTTGAGGATTCTTGCACATTTATAAAGGCATAAAGTCGAAACTTCAGGGCTCGTTCCAAGGCGTCAAGCCCTCCATCTTTAGGTAAATTAAGGAACTTCATAATGCGTTTGGCCTCAATGACAGTAAACTTTCGCCAAGCTTCAATATCAAGCTCGACAGCTTCGTCAAGTCCTCGTTTTTGCTCAATGGCTTGGAACCAAAGCCCATCGTGTGCTAACCAACGCACTGCAAAGTCCTCTAAGAGTGCTTGGGCTTGTTCAAGGGTAAGGTCTTCTTTAGAGTTTAGCATTTGATCACCCTTCTTCCTTAGCTTAGGTAGAAATAGTGGACTATAATAGTTTGTATATTTAGAAAACATTCTCTACTTGTTTTTAAATTCCTGCCATTAAATAATTTAAAGTCATCACCTTGGAGGGTGATGACTTTATTGCGAAGTCTTTAGCCTTAAAAAACCGCCCAATTATTTATTTCCGGGTTCGTAGAAAGCGCATTCTGCTTCACGGTCCATCAAACTGGAAGTAACACTTAGGGTCTCAAGTTGGCAATGTCCATCCTCGTTATGGCTACATTTGATTGCAGAACAAACAACATTGGTCATATTTTTAACCACCTTTCTAGTACTGGTCAGAAAGCATAACATATCGATATATACTTTCTGGGAACATAAGTGCGACTAAGGCTATTGCCTGCGCCTATGGCCTAGCCAAGTTTTCTAAACAACATTAATGCTATAGTTCCCGAATTTTGAGAGTATATACATAGTCCATGTCAAAAAACAGCTACGTAGCTGTTTTTTGAGAAGGTTAGAGAAGATGAAGTAACTTGCAAGCCCTCGTTTTTCGCGCTATAATATATTATCTTTATTGTGCGGCTAGTTTCATAGATGATAACCGAAATACTGACGAATGCTGGGCGTCATTGTGTTCGTTATGTTATTTTGCGTCTTTTTGTTGTCTTTATTTATTTTGGGCTTCGAAAGAAATCTCGGAAATCCCCTTAGCTTTTTAGGCACAATGCGAGAGATAGAATAAAACAGGAGGGATTTATTTGCCGAAAGAGCATAAACTACAAATTATTCCATTAGGCGGACTGGGAGAAATCGGAAAGAATATGACAGTAATCCGCTATGATAATCAGATGGTGCTAGTTGATGCCGGATTAGCATTTCCAGATGATGACATGCTCGGTATTGATATTGTTATACCTGACTACTCCTACTTGATTGAAAACAAAGAAATGCTATTGGGCGTATTGCTGACCCATGGACACGAAGACCATATCGGTGCTTTACCCTATTTGTTGAGGGATTTAAATGTGCCTCTCTTTGGAACACGCTTAACCTTAGGAATTATTCAGTCCAAGATGAAAGAAAATAATCTCAACAATATCAATGCAACTGTAGTGCAACCACGCGATGTCATAAAACTGGGAGTTTTTAGAATCGAATTTATTCGTGTCAACCATAGTATACCGGATGCAGTAGCCATTGCCATTCACTCGCCTTTAGGAACTATTGTTGTAACTGGAGATTTTAAACTCGACCATACTCCAGTATCTGGGGAGATTCTGGATATTCATAAATTTTCAGAACTAGGTGACAAAGGGGTATTATGCCTCCTTTCAGATAGTACGAATGTGGAAAGAGCAGGATTTACACCGTCTGAAAGTCATGTTGGAGAAATGATCAATGAAGCCTTTCGTAATGCAAAAGATCGAGTCATTCTTGCCAGTTTTGCTTCAAACGTATATCGTCTCCAACAAGCAATCACGGCTGCTGTTGAGACTAACCGCAAGGTAGCGGTAGTGGGTCGAAGTATGGTAAATATTGTTGGGATCGCCGAGGAACTTGGATATCTGGATATTCCAGAAGGGACCCTTATAGATATCGACGAAATTATCAGTTTACCGGGGAATCAAGCCTGTATTTTGACGACGGGGAGTCAGGGAGAACCGATGTCCGCACTAACCCGCATGGCCAATCATGACCATCGACATGTGGCAATTCAACCAGGTGATACGGTGATTATCTCAGCGAGCCCAATTCCAGGTAATGAAAAATCCGTGGCCAAAACAGTGGATCAACTATTTAAGTTGGGTGCGAATGTGATCTATGAATCAGCAGAAGGAATGCACGTTTCTGGTCACGCGAGCCAGGAAGAACAAAAATTAATGTTGAGTATGGTTCGACCGCAGTATTTTATGCCAGTGCACGGAGAATATCGAATGTTGATCAAACATGCCCAACTCGCGGAACAACTGGGTATTCCTCGGGAAAATATATTCATTACTGAAAACGGAGGAATCATCGAATTTACCCGCCATGGTGCCTCTTTAGGTGGCAAGGTTATGGCAGGTAAGGTCTTAATTGATGGTTTAGGGGTTGGAGACGTTGGAAACATTGTGCTTAGGGATCGAAAGCAGCTTTCCCAGGATGGTATTCTGATTGTAGTCTTAACGATCAGCCGTGCAAGCGGAGCCATTGTTGCAGGACCCGATGTCGTAACACGCGGATTTGTCTATGTGCGTGAGTCTGAGACGATGTTAGACGAAGCTAAACAAAAAATTAGACAAACAATGGCTCGGTGTCGCGAGAATCGCGTCACAGAATGGGCTGTCTTAAAAAATCAAATTCGAGATACATTAAGTAAACATTTTTACGAGAAAACACGACGAAGACCTGTTATTTTGCCAATTATTCAGGAGGTTGAATAGACTTAAGTGTGATTGCTGAGCTACCTCGGAAAGTCTTGCTTGACTGTGAGGAGCTTTAGTGTTAAATTTGTTTTAAAATCAAATAGTTGAGCAATGATTTTTCTTAGCAGAAAAATCAAAACAGGGAAGCCGGTGTGAATCCGGCGCGGTCCCGCCACTGTAACGGGGAGTTTCTGCCATATCCACTGAGGGGACTTGGGAAGGAGGCAGAAATGATGAACCTGAGCCAGGAGACCTGATTGCTCACATGCTTTACTCACGATGAATGGGTGGCAGGAATTTTGTTATTTCAGCCCTTCATTATTATGAAGGGCTTTTATATATTTTTAAGTGTATTAGAAAACTTGGCTAGCGCCCGAAGACACTGTCTTCGCACGAATTAGCAGTCTTGTTAGCCTTAGCGAAGGCGGTCGCCATAGTTGCACTTATGCTTCCAGACGAAGACACTGTCTTCGCACGTATTAGTCTTCTTGCAGTATGTAACGAAGTTATACTTTCTGACTAGTACATAAAAGGTTTCCCGAGGGAAACTACCTGCAGGGTAAATGTCTTGTTCAAGCGGGATCTGTTTTCAAAAATGTGAATGCGACTTGAAAGCGGAAGAGAACGCACCGTCCGAGATAACCAATGCATTGCTGTCTTTAAGAGGAGTGATGTGAGGTTATCTCTTTATTTTTATGGATAGGAGAGGAGGAGCAAGAATATAAGGAGTGGAGTAATGGCGGCCGAGATATTATGGTATTAATTATATAGTTTGAACTTTTTGTACTTCCAATAGTAATTATCAAAGATAGTTAATTAATCATTTAGGTTTGGTGTTTGATATGAAAAGGAGTTGTTAATATTATGGATCTTCGTAATCTGAAGAATATCAGTTTATTAATAGCCTACGTTTTAGCTGTCTATATCGTCTTCCCCAATAATGCTTATGGTATGCATATTATGGAGGGATTCTTGCCTTTTAACTGGGCAGCCTTCTGGTGGATTGCTATGCTTCCGTTTGTTATTGCCGGGGTACATTCCATTAAAAAAACAGTTACGCTCCACCCTAGCTTAAAGATGCTGCTCGGTATGGCCGGAGCGTTTGCTTTTGTTCTGTCTGCTATGAAAATTCCGTCCGTAACAGGTAGTTGTTCGCACCCAACAGGCGTAGGTCTAGGTACCATTCTGTTCGGACCTACAGCGATGACCGTCTTGGGAATGATTGTCTTGATCTTTCAAGCCCTTCTACTCGCTCATGGTGGAATAACGACCCTAGGAGCAAATACATTTTCCATGGGGATTGTGGGGCCGCTTGTCTCTTACGGTATCTATAAAGGGTGTCAGAAATTGGGGGCTCCCTTGTGGCTATCTGTTTTTCTATCAGCTACTTTAGGGGATCTAATGACCTACATTACAACATCCTTTCAGTTAGGACTAGCCTTTCCCGCGGCTTCAGGAGGCGTAATGGCTTCTGCACTAAAATTTATGGGCATATTTGCCTTCACTCAGCTACCCTTAGCTATTAGTGAAGGTATCCTCACCGTGTTGGTTATTAATATCCTGAGTGCATACAGTCAAAAAGAGTTAGGATTTTTAGGCGTATTTACTGGGAAAGAGTTGCCCACCAGAAAACAGGGGGTGAAAGCATGAAACCAATGGCTAAGAATGGTATATTAATTGTAATTGTAGCGGTCCTGGCCTTTGCTCCCCTTTTTCTGGTACGCAATGGCGAATTCGCTGGAGCAGATGATCGAGCAGAAAAAGCGATAAGCACGATCGATGCCAATTATAAGCCTTGGTTCAAACCCTTGTGGGAACCGCCGAGCGGAGAAGTTGAATCTATCTTGTTTGCCCTGCAGGCAGCCCTCGGAAGCGGATTCGTCTTTTATTATTTAGGCTATGCTAAGGGTAAACATAGTGCAAGCAAGAAGGATCAAGCATGATAAGCATTGATTGTTATGCCTATAGTAATAATTTGAAAACAGTTCACCCTGTGGAAAAGTCTCTATTCGCGATGATTACTATGGTAGTGTGCCTAACGTCTCCTACAGTAATCACCCCTCTTATCGTGTTAGCATTAATGACTGGAGGGATTGTCTGCAAAGCAGGCATCCCTCCCCGGGTTTTTGTTAAACTCATGCTTGTTCCTCTATCTTTTCTCCTGATAAGCGTTTTGACGATCGCGTTTTCAATTTCGACCAACCCTTCGGGATTTTGGCTAGCTCAAACGATTAATAGCGTAACGGTAGGAACACGCTACCCAGATTTGATTACCGCAGTGCATCTCTTTCTAAGATCGTTAGGGGCTGTTTCCTGTCTTTACTTTCTAGCCTTAACCACACCCATGACTGAAATAATCACAGTACTTAACAAGATGAAAGTCCCTGTGATTATTACCGAATTAATGGTGCTAATTTATCGCTTTATCTTTGTCTTTATGGATACAGCCACCACGATTCGCCGAGCTCAGTTTTCTCGTTCAGGTTATGTATCTATGAAAGGTTCTTACCGTTCTTTAAGTCGGCTCTTTTCTGCGCTGTTAGGGAAAGTTTTTGTAAAATCCCAAGAACTTTACAATTCCATGGCAGCGCGGTGTTACACGGGTGAGATTAAAGTGCTTACCAAGAAACGTCCCGTTAGCCTCAGAAATTATCTTATTATAACAGGGTTCGAGATCCCTTTGATCTTATTAAATTTGCTTTGGAGGTAATACGTTTGTCAGAGCTCATACTTGAAGCAGTTAATTTAGAGTATTCTTATCAGGATGGCACAAATGCTTTGCGCAAAGTGAATTTACAAGTTGAAAAAGGAGAAAAGTTAGCAATTCTGGGATCAAACGGAGCTGGAAAATCTACGTTGTTTATGCAATTTAACGGAATCTTTCGCCCTAACTCAGGGTTTATAAAGTACCAAGGAGAAGATATCTCCTATAAAGGCAAGGCACTTATAGAATTGCGCAAAAAAGTGGGAATCGTCTTTCAAGATCCGGATAGTCAGTTGTTTTCCGCTAGTGTGTACCAAGATATCTCGTTTGGTCCTCTCAATCTTGGTCTTTCGGAAGAAAAAGTGGCAGAGAGAGTAAAACAAGCCCTGACAGATACAGAAACCACAGATCTTGAAGATAAGCCAACTCACTTACTAAGTTATGGTCAGAAAAAAAGAGTTTCTATCGCGGGAGTTCTGGCCATGGAACCAGAGGTCATAATTTTTGATGAACCAACCGCCGGGCTGGATCCTCGTCACTCCCAAGAGTTCATGCAACTTCTGGAAAATTTGAGCATTGAGGGTAAAACGATAATCCTATCCACTCATGATGTCGATTTAGCCTATTCCTGGTCAGACCGGATAGCAATAATGTACAATGGAGAGATCATGGCTCACGGAGCACCTGGCGAACTATTTATGCGCCCGGAGAATGTGAAACGTGCTGATTTGACACTTCCATGGCTGATAGAAATGCATAGTGAGTTGGTGCAAAAAGGATGGCTACCTCCGTCTACCCCTTTGCCGAAAACTAGGGAAGATTTGTTCAATAGTATTATGGCAAAGAGCGAAACTTCGGTTAAAACTTAATAGGAAGCTATGGGGGTGTTAACGGGAATGATTATGCTTTTAGGAGAAACAGCGGCGGCACGTGAGATCAGTGAGTGTCTTAGCAACAGGGGGATTGAGTTTAAACGAATACTAACTTGGACGGAAAAGGGGTTTTTGCAGATTCCTTTTTTAATCATTGATGCCAGTCCTCCTTCCAGCAGTGTGAAATTTGCCCCTTTGCGCCAATGGTGTGAACAACGGAGCGTTCCTTATCTTAGGTTAGAAAGACCTGAGACTATACTACCTGCCAGCTCTTTAATTTATCCAGTAGTTAGTTGGGAAGAAGCGTTGCTCCGATTAGAGCAACGGGTAAATGCTTTGTTTCAAGTGAAAGGTAGGCCTGTAACGGTTTTTGTCACGACTGGAAGTCACCAACTGGAAAGTATTGTGCAAAGTCCCTTTGCCCGCTTTACTCGTTTAGTTGTCAGGGTTTTGCCGGAAGGACGTTTAGTGCAAAAGTGCCAAGATATGGGCATTCCACCGAGGGATATTGTTGCGATGCAAGGGCAATTTTCCAAAGAGGTAAATAGAGTATTCTTTAAATTTTATGGAGCAGAAATTCTTTTCACTCGAGACAGTGGGTCGGCCGGCGGGACAGATACTAAAATCTCGGCAGCCTTAGAATTGGGGTTAGAGATTGTCCTTGTTAAAAGAATCAAGGCTAATACAGGATTGACTGTGAATAATGTCAATGAACTACTTGATTGGGTAGATACAAATATTCTGGAAATAGTTCCTAATGGCAGGATTTGAGCCTAAAGATGCTACGCTAACAAAACAAAACAACCCCCGTAGCACAACGTGTTGCGGGGGTTAAAACATAGTTCAATTGTTACAATGAAGCCGCATCATTTAAAATCCAGCGTCAGAAAGGTAAAGATTCAGAAGTTCACAAATGTTTTTATCATCATCCACAACCAAAATAGTTTTGTTTTTCAAAATTGTTGACCGCCTGTCCGTCTCGATAGATATATTATCACATTAAACTATTAGGAAATCGACTTATTAACTCAAGTTTAGCAACATTTTTGCGATTCTTTTTATCAACATAAAATTTAGGGACTTGAAAAATAATCGAAAGAGTATAATCTAAGCTTACATAATATTAAGACACAACCAGGAAGGCCTAAACTATGTTTAAAAAGTTCAGGCTTATTCTTGAAATTGAATTTGATTGGAGGAAGAAACAATGTTAAATCTTCTTTATAAACGCAGAAGCATTCGAAAATACAAAACTACGAAGTTAGATTCTGGTACTGTACAACTGCTTATCAAAGCGGCGCTATTAAGCCCATCTTCTCGAGGCTTTCAACCGTGGCAATTCGTTGTAGTCGATGATATCGAAGTTTTATCGCTCTTAGCGTCTAGTAAAAAAGGAGCAGGGTTTTTAAAGGATGCTGCTTTGGGTATTGTTATCTTGGCAGATCCTACGAAAAGTGATGTTTGGGTTGAGGATGCTTCTATTGCAGCTACCATTCTTCATCTGACGGCAGAGTCGTTAGGATTGGGGTCCTGCTGGATCCAAATCCGGGAACGGCAGGCCACGGAAACTGAAACAGCAGAACAATATGTGCAGAGGATCCTGGGTATTCCTGAGAACCTAAAAGTAGTATCTATTATTTCGATTGGATACCCTGATGAGTTCAAGCCACCCCATTTGGATGGAGTTTTAGGGTTTGATAAGGTTCACATGAACAAGTATGGAGCGAAATACTAAGACAATTTGCCAGGTTGATCGATCAATGAGGAAAACACGAAACCGGGGGGCGTAGGAATGGCCGAGATCTTATTTATCGCACCATTACAAGAGTTAGCTAGTTTAGTTAATGAAGTTAGTCGTCAGGAAAAGGCGACTGAAATCGATATTAAGGTCGCCCGCATGGAGGAAGGGGTGAAACTTGCCTTAGAGGCCGAGGGGCAGGGGTATCACGTCCTTGTTAGCCGGGGAGTCACAGCATGGATGATTAGAGAGTCTGGGGTTACTCTCCCTGTCATCGATGTACTTATTGGTGGATTAGATATCTTAGAAGCTTATTTGCAGGCTAAAAATCTCGGCAGCCCAATTGGCATTGTCGATGTTAATGATATGATTCAAGAAATAGCTAGTTTCGAAGAGATTATCGGAGAGAGTTTCGTAAAGTATACCTTAGCAGATCAAAAAGAGGATATTCTTAAAGGGGTAGCTGCTCTGAAGGCGGCTAATGTGCAAGTTGTGATCGGTAAAATCGCTATGGCAAATGCGGCTAAAAAACTGGGCATGCAGGCGGTGGTAATTAGGTCTGGCCGTGAGGCAGTTCAGCGTGCCCTAGCGGAGGCTAAGCGTGTCTTGGCAGTACGTAAACTAGAAAAACGCCGTGTTGAACAACTAAAAGCAATTTTAGACTTTACTTATGACGGTATCATTGCCCTAGATGAGGAGGGGAGAATTAGCGTTTTTAATCCAGTCGCAGAGAAACTTACAGGATGGAATGCGGAAAAAGCCATTGGACGGCTGGTTATAGACGTGCTGCCCAAGTCCCACAGTCAGAATGTTTTAGAAACGGGCAAAGCCGAAGTCGGAGAGATTATGGAGATAAGTCGGGCTAAGGTTGTGGCTAACCATATCCCTATCAAGGTGGACGAAAAAGTTGAGGGAGTCGTTACTACCTTTCAGTCCGTAGACAGGTTACAGAGTCTAGAACATAAGGTACGACGAACCTTAGCCGACAGGGGCCATGTCGCAAAACATAGTTTTAGTCATATCTTAGGGCATAGTCAAGTGATTAAAGATGCCGTAAAATGGGCTCGTGAGTATGCCCAAGTAGATTCTACAGTCCTCTTGCATGGTAGAACTGGAACTGGAAAAGAACTATTTGCTCAAGCAATTCACAATGCCAGCCCGCGACGGTGTGAATCGTTCGTGGCCATAAACTGCGCAGCTTTACCTGAGAACCTTTTGGAAAGTGAACTTTTTGGTTATGTCGAGGGAGCCTTCACAGGGGCCCGCAAAGGTGGCAAGGCAGGGGTATTCGAGATCGCTCATGGAGGAACTCTATTCCTCGACGAGGTTGGGGAAATGGCACCCTCACTACAAGCTCGCTTACTTCGGGTCCTAGAAGAAGGCGAGATCATGCGTTTGGGGGATAATAGCATTTTGCCTGTGAACGTTCGCTTAGTTGCTGCTACACACCGAGATCTTAAAGAGATGGTTGAAAAGGCAAGTTTCCGAGAAGACTTGTTTTATCGCCTCAATGTTTTGTCTTTAGTGGTACCAAAGCTTGCTGAACGTGGCAATGATATTTTACTAATTGCCCGTCACTTCTTGGACGAGTTTAGTCGAAAGATGAAACGAAGTATGGGTAGGCTTTCTGGAGAAGCGGAACAGGTCCTCTTAGAGTATCCATGGCCAGGAAACATACGTGAATTGCGCAATGCCATGGAGCGGTTGGTCATGTTGACTGGCGGGAGAGAAATTTCTGAGGATGATACAGCCCGGGCGCTTGGCCTGGACCAGAAGCAAACTGTCATCATACCCGAACGGGAAGAGAGGTTACGCGGCGAAGTTGAGTTAGCGGAAATTCGTTCAATTCAGAAGGCCCTTAAGGAATGTGGGGGAAATAAAACTGAAACCGCTCGTCGTTTAGGAATAAGTCGGACTACTCTATGGCGCAAAATGCAAGAAGCAGAGGATATGTCATAATATCGAAACAAAACGTTTCATATGTCAGGAATTAATGTTTCAATATATGAACGATAATTTTGGTTCAGACGATTCTGAAAGGCATAGTAACTTAAAATTAAATAAAAATAGTACAAGAAAAGTAATTACACCCACTAAAAGATGGAATATGATTCGTTCAAAGAGCTTCGGCTCTTTTTTGTTTCTTTATTGGCACAAAAATTGCAATATTCTTCAAATACAAAAGTAAAGGAGGGAAAGGCAGTGGTTAAAAATCTTCCAGTGGTCCCTACGGCGAAGGCAGGAAGCCTAGTCGACACACCAACAGGAATAACTTGGCGTATTCAATATCCGGAAATTTTAGAAAACTGCAATATGTGCTTAGATTGCACATTATTTTGCCCGGATGGGGCCATAGTCCAGCAAGAGGGTAAATTAGTTTTAAACTTAAGTTTGTGTAAAGGGTGCGGAATTTGTGCCAATGAATGTAAAGAGAATGCCATCCAAATGATCCCTGAGTATTCTGGGGTTCAGGGCGTTTTCCGTTAAGGGGGGAAATGAATGAGTACAACATTGTTAACAGGTAGTGAGGCAGCAGCCTATGGGGCAAAGCTCGCCCGTATTGAGGTACTGGCGTATTACCCGATTACACCGGCTTTTCCGGCAATGGAGAGGATTAGTAAGTTTATTGATGATGGGGATTTGAATACCCGTTTTGTACGAGTTGAATCGGATCATAGTGCTTTAGCAGCGGCACTGGGTGCCAGTCTGGCAGGTAGTCGAACGTTTACAGTGACGAATTCTCAAGGATTGCTCTATATGACGGAGGTTGTTTATCATACTGCAGGACTTCGTCAACCTGTGGTAATGGCAGTTGCCAATCGAGCACTTTCTGCACCTCATAGTCGTTTCCCAGAACAAGGGGATGCAATTTCCCAAGGAGCAAGCGGTTGGATTCATCTTTTTTGTGAGAATAATCAAGAAGTACTGGATAATATGCTCCAAGCCTTTAAAATTGCCGAAACAGTTCGTCTACCAGTGATGGTGAATTATGAAGGGTATATTCAATCTCATACCTTAGAAGAAGTGGAAATCCCCAATCAGGAGAAAATAGATCAATTTTTGCCTTTAACTCGAGTCAGGACTCTTGATGTTGAGAACCCACAGGCAGTCAATACGGTTGCCAGTCCTGAATTTTATATGGATTATAAGTTCCGCCAAAATGAGGCCATGGAGCAAGCACTAACCGTCATCGGCAGTGTTTCCAGGGAGTATGCTCAGGAATTTGGCCGAGATTGGTCCGGGTTGATCGATACGTATCAAATGGAGGATGCAGAGCACGCCTTTGTTGCAATGGGGTCGATGATTAGTGATGCTCGGATCGTCGTCGATGAACTGCGGAGTCAAGGTCAAAAAGTCGGGTTAGTAAAAGTACGGGCATGGCGTCCCTTCCCAGCCGAAGCGCTCCGACAAGCCCTGAAGAAGGTTCAACTGATTACCATAGGGGATAAAAATATTGTCTACGGTCTCGGTGGGGCGTTAGGTACCGAGGTGAGATCAGCCTTATACGGGCAAGACGTACGCATTAATAGTTATATTCTTGGGCTAGGTGGCCGAGATGTAACGACCGTGGAAATCAAGAAAGTTCTTGAACTTTCAGAGAAAACTGAAAAACAGGCAACCGCTTCCGAGTGGTTCGGGTTATAAGGAGGGATTAAACATGGCTCTATCCATCGCAGATTTGCCGAAAGAGGAATTATTTGGTCAAGGACATGCGGGTTGTGGGGGCTGTGGCGCAGCCGTTGCTGGAAGGCAAGCAATGAAGGCTTTAGGTTCCAGAACGATTATTACAATTCCAGCATCTTGCATGGCGACAATGGGCGGTTCAAATCTTAAGACAACTTGGCAGATTCCCTTTTACCATACGCTGTTTGAAATAGCCCCAGCAGTATCTTCCGGTATCAGGGCAGCCTTAGATGCGCAGGGTATCGAAGATGTTAACGTGGTTTCTTGGGCAGGGGATGCGGGTACAGCGGATATCGGGTTCCAAGCTCTGACGGGAGCAGCGGAACGTAACGAACACATGATGCACGTCTGTTATGACAATGAGATGTACATGAATACGGGAGGGCAAACGGGTAGTCAGACCCCCATGTTTGCCAAGACGAGTAACATGTCCAAAGGAAAAATGATTAAGAAAAAAAATATGCTAGCGATTATGGAAGCCCATGAAATAGACTATGTGGCAAGTGCCTCAATTGCCTATCCGTTGGATCTTATCGCGAAATTTAAAAAAGCAGCCGAAAAACCTGGCTTTTCCTATATTCATATCTTGGCACCCTGTCATCGCGGTTGGCAAATTCCAGCGGAGAAAACCATTGAATTTGCACGTTTAGCCGTAGAAAGTGGCCTATTTGAACTTTACGAAGTGGATGAAGGTAAGCGTACTCGCACTGTTGAGCCCATCTTTATTCCAGTACAAGATTATCTGCTGCCCCAAGGCCGGTTTAAGAATTTGACTCAGGAAGCGATTCAAGGCATACAGGCTGGAGTGAACAGGCACTATGGAAGAGGGGAGTGAAAATAATGACAGAGATTCGCTTTCATGGTCGCTTTGGTCAACCTGTCGGTAAATTGGTTCGAGCTCTTGCCAAACATGCCTTGAGTCAGGGGAAAAATGTCCAAGTGTTTGACTCATTTGCTGCCTATCGCCCAGGTGCGCCCATGTATTCAATTTTAAGGATTTCAAATCAACCGATCCGAGTGAGATCATCTAACAATACGAAACCTGATATGGTTGTCGTCTTAGACAATAGTCTATTTGGTGTTACGGATGTTACTAAAGGGTTGAAGAGTTCTGGAAAGGTCATGGCCTTAGGGGTAGGTGATGAAGTTCTAGGGGATAAAGCTAATGGTTTCGGATTCGTTCCTTTAGAGCCCCTATTCGGAGAGGGTACTAATTTAGAAGTTGATTTTATTAACTTACTTCATAAACAAGAGTTGTTTTAAAATCCGTTTTGTACATTTATTAGCATGTTTTAACTATGCGATCGGTGAAGTAGGGATATTTGATTCGAACTAATTCCGGAAAGCAGGTGTTAGGTTTTTTGATGGATTATTTCTATAAAAGTCTAGCTCACAGTGCGGGAGTGCTGGAAATCTCGCAAGGACAGGATATTGAGGTAGATATTAATTTAGTGCTGGCTCACGATGGTACCGGTCCTAAGTTGCTTAAACTATGGAATCCAGAAGAAAGAGTGCTTGACGGGCGGAAAGTTGTTTTTACGGTGGATCATGCTTTTCCAGCTCCGACCCCTCAAGACCGTGCTTTTCAAAGAGAATTTGCAGCGTTTTCCAAGGCTCAAGGTTGTACACTTTATAATCAAGGCGAAGGGGTGTTACATCAGGTTGTGGCGGAAAGACTTGCTCTTTGTCCAGGTATGATGATTGCCGGGGCAGACGGTCATGTCGCAACGGCAGGTGCTTTTGGAGCCATCGCTTTTGCACTAACACCTGAAGAGTTGATCCCTGTAATGACAACCGGGAAATTAAGACTAAAAGTACCCAATGTGCTGTCCGTTCAATTGGATGGAGAATTAAGTCCGGGAGTTTTACCGAGGGATGTGGCGCTTTACCTTAGTTGGAAATTGGGTGATCAGATTAATGGCAAGGCAATAGCCTTATCGGGGTCATTAATAAATGGATTGAGCGATGCGGGGCGTATGACTATTTGCAACTTTCTTCCTGAAACCGGAGCAGTGACAGCTTTTGTAGTTCCTTTAGAGGAAGAGGTTCGTCCAAGTTTTACCCTTTTTGCGCAAGAAATAGAAGCGATGATCGCCGTCCCGCCATCTCCCACTGAGGTTAGATTTGTACACGAGCTTGAAGGCACAACCGTGACAGTAGCCATCGCTGGAGGGTGCTCGTCCGGAAGGTTAGAAGATATGGAAGTTATCGCTGAAGTTCTAAGGGAGCAATCAGTACACCCCAATGTTACCTTTATTATTACCCCTGCTTCACGAGAAGTCGCCAAAGAGATGGATAACAAGGGATTAAGTATCTTAATAAGAGATCGTGGCGCAATTATCATGTCACCAGGTTGTGGCCCATGCCCTGGCAAACATTTTGGAGTCTTGACTGAGGGAGATGTTGCTATTACAACCACGATTAAGAATACTCCTGGCCGAATTGGTTCGACTAAGGCTAGCATCTACTTAGCATCTCCTCGAACTGTAGCCCAGGCCGCTGTAAAAGGGGTAATCTAAATTATAGTTTTCGGTAGCTAACCGATTATACAAATCAAGTACTAAGGAGAAGGGGTGAAAATATGTCAGAGAAAAATCAACTCGTCAACGATATGCAGGCGTTGCTAGGTCCAGAAAAAGTGATCTCCAGTAAACTTGAACGGTATACCTATACTTATGACAGTTCTTTCTTATCCCAATTAAATGAATTTTATCCGGATGTCGTAGTCTGTCCCATGAATACTGAGGAAGTCCAAAGCATCATGCGCTATGCTTATCAACATAATATACCGGTTACGCCCAGAGGCGCAGGGTCCGGTCAGACAGGGGGGAGTGTACCTGTTAAGGGTGGTATTGTCCTCGATCTTTCGGGCTGGACGGATATCGTGGAAATCGATGAGAGTAACATGCAAGTCGTAGTCAGACCGGGGATTGTGCACGCAGACCTTAATGTTGCCCTTTCACCCTATGGGCTGTTTTTCCCCCCTGACCCAGGTAGCTCAAAAATGGCGACGATCGGCGGTATGGTTGGGAACAATGCCAGTGGGTTGAGAGCAGTCAAGTTTGGCAATACGGGTCAGTACGTACTGGGTCTAGAAGTTGTCTTGCCAGATGGGGAAGTCATGAAGACTGGAGGTTTACACTCCAGAGCACTAAAAAGCGTTTCTGGGATAAACCTCACGAGCCTTTACGTTGGGTCAGAGGGCACTCTAGGGGTTATTACTCAGGTTAGACTGAAAGTTCTACCAAAACCTCCGGTAAGGGGAATTTTGCTGACCCTGTTTTCCAGCTTGGATGATGCAGCGGCAACCGTGTTGGAAGTGTTTAAGAATGGGATTATTCCATCGGGTATTGAGATATTGGATGACTCTGGGATTAAAGCGGCTAATAAATTTCAACCGGATTTAAAACTTCCAGAGGCAGAGGCTGCCTTATTTTTCGAAATTAATGGCAGCAAGGCAGCCGTTGACTTTGAGGGACAGCAAGTCAAAGAGATTGCGGAAAAACGGGCAAGCTCGGTGGAATGGGCCACGGACGCCCAGCGTATGGCGAAGCTTTGGCAAGGACGTGCAGTCATCGGTGCTGCTTCAGCGCGTGTTAAAGAGGGGGCCACAAGAATCTTTTGTGGTGAAGATGTTTGTTTTCCAATGGCTAAAGTCCCTGAGGCGCTCCGAAGAATTAAGGAGATCGGGGCAAAGCATAACACCCTTGTTGTTATTTATGGTCATATTGGCGACGGAAATATGCATACAGCGCCCATTATTGATCCCTTAAAACCAGAAGAGGTGCAAGCTGCTCACCGCGTAGCAGATGATATCCATCAACTAGCTTTGGAATTAGAAGGCTCAACCACGGGAGAACATGGGGTAGGTTTCACCAGGTCTCAATTTATGGTGGCAGAACATGGTAAGGCCTTGGAGATCATGAGAATTATCAAGGATGCCATAGATCCTAAAGGAATTATGAATCCTGGTAAGATATGGGCTGAGAGGTAAGCGTATGAAAACAACATATCGAATCGATTTTGCTGAGGAACTTAAGAAATGCGTTCGCTGTGGTGAGTGTCGTGCGAATTGCCCTATCTTTTCCGAGTCAAAAAGAGAGCCGGATTCACCACGTGGGAGACTGGCCTTGGTAAAACTCCTTCAAGAAGGCAAGATCCCAGCCTCCGTGGAACTGTCTGAAAAGCTTTATGGGTGCCTACTTTGCAAAACTTGTGCTGTCAATTGCCCGTCGGGGGTGATTACGGATGAGATAATGGTAGGAGTAAGAGATTACCTTGATGATGTTTTAGATAGAAACATTATTAAGAAGTTGGTGCTTAGAGGGTTCTTGACTCGTCCAGCTCTACTTCAAGCCTCTTTTTCGCTCGTAAAGCTTTATCAAAAGACGGGGTTAAACGACGTTTTGACAAGATCGAAACTAATTGAGCATTTGCCTGAACAAATGAGTGTCGGCGCAAAAATATTACCGGATGTCTCAAAACAACCAGCTCGCGGACGGATTCCGGAAGTTGTTAAGCCCTATGGGGAAAAACGTTTTCGTGTGGCTTACTTTTTAGGGTGTGCGACGAATTTGATTTATCCGGATGTTGCGGTAAGTGGAGTGGACGTACTAGCCAGACACGGTTGTGAAGTGGTTACTCCAGCAGTAAAGTGTTGTGGTATGCCGCATTTAGCCTATGGGGATACAGATACAGCGGTACAACTGGCCAAAAACAACATAAAGATTTTGTTATCAGCACAAGTGGACGCAGTTGTGACTGATTGTTCGTCATGTTCGGCTACTTTAGCGGAAAGCTATTTAAAGCTTTTTGAGCCTGGTACAGACGACTACAACCAAGCAAAAGAATTAAGTAACAAGGTCTATGATCTCAGTAAGTTTTTGGTGGAAAAAACGGGTGTTCAGCCAGGTCCTAATCCAGTCAATGTGACGGTAACCTATCATGACCCGTGCCATTTGAAACGGGGGCAAAATGTCTTTAAACAACCAAGGGAACTTTTAAAGGCCATTCCTGGGGTAGAGTTCAAAGAAATGAAGGAAGCGGATCGCTGTTGTGGTTCGGCGGGTAGCTTCAGTATAATGCATCATGATCTATCAATGAAAGTACTTGAACGGAAGATTAGTAACATCGCAACTGCCAAAGCTACGGTGGTAGCCACCAGCTGCCCGACGTGTACCATGCAATTAAGTTACGGTTTGAAAAAACACGGTATGGCTGGACAGGTAGTACATCCGGTGCAGTTATTGGCTAAAACATATCAAAAAAATAGTTAATTTTTACAATTTAATAAATTTATTAAAATATTTTTAAAAGAATGAAAACAATGAAAAAAAATAGGAGTTCAGGGGCTGTAAGACGAATCGTACTTCTACCCCTAACGCGACAGAACAAGGAACTTAACTTCATTGAAGTGTCTGTATCGCGAGAGGACAAAGGGCCAGGATGTATCGTAAATACTGTTTCAATCATGAAACGGTATTTACCTGAGAAACAGGACATTGTTTCAACTGTAAGACGATTCATAATAATGCGATACGCTAAACCCTTCCGTAATAGTATTCTGTTTAAAATGTTTAAATAAATTGGACAGGGACATATAAGCAGTGGACTGTGATCAGGGAATAATGGATTATAGCGAAGGGGTTAAAGCAAAGCTGGTCATTAAATTGGCACAAAAATTGCAATATTTGCTTATATTATTTTTTTTGAGGGAAGAAATGAGAACATTCTCTCAAAATTAAATAGTTAGTTTTTAAGATGTAACAACTTTCATGGGAGGTGAAGGTGGTTAAGCGCCTGTTGAAAAATGTCAATAAAGAATGAGAGGGGAATTATATTGATGAAGAAAAATCGCTTAATTAATCTAGTACTCACGTCGGTAATTGCTTTTGCACTCATCGGGTGCGGCACGACGGCTGCGGTTAAGCCTGCAGATACGGCAGGAAGTGATTCTGCTAAAAAACCGAGTGTTACAGTAAAGCTTTCCTCGACATCCAGTAAAGGTGGAGCCATGTATGAAGGGGCAATGAAGTTTAAAGAACTCGTTGAGGAACGTTCTAAGGGAGATATAGCGGTTCAAGTGTTTCCTGATGGTCAATTGGCGAAAGACCTAGCCGCCATTGATGCCCATAAGACTGGAGCAATCCAAATGTCTCTTCCTTCAACCGCCATGGCCCAGATAGATCCTAAGTTTGGAGTTTTCGATATCCCGTTCTTATTTAAAGACGCTGCTGCAGTGAGTAAATTTGCTCACGGAGAAATGTGGACGAAAGACTTTCAGCCCTTATTTGAGAAATATGGCATGGTTGGCTTAGGCTTCTGGGAAAATGGTTTCCGCCACATCACCAATAATAAACGTCCCATTAACACTCCAGAAGATTTAAAAGGAATCAAACTTCGGGTACCAGAAAGCAAACTTCGGGTGGCAATGTTTAAAGAATTTGGTGCTAATCCTGCAACCTCAGATTTCAGTGAAGTATTTACTGCTTTACAACAGGGGGTCTTCGATGGACAGGAAAATCCATTCGTGCAAATTGAAGCCGGACGTTTTGCTGAAGTTCAAAAATATCTGTCGCTGACAAATCATACTTATACACCTGCCTATCTAGTTGCTAGTAAGGTGTGGTTTGACAAACTAAAACCCGAGCAACAAGAACTCTTAAGAAAAGCTGCTGTTGATGCGGGTGATTATACACGTGAATACGGATCAAAAGTAGAGAGTGAGCTTCTAGCAAAATTTAAGTCACAAGGAATGATCGTTAACACGGCTGACGTAGCATCCTTCCAGGCCAAAACAGGACCTGTCATTGATCTGCTCAAACAATCGATTGATCCTGCTTTTGTAGATAAAGTGGTGAAAGCTGCTAAGGAGTAATCAAGAATCGATCGTAAGTTTAGAAACAACTCATGTCCCTTTATTCTCTCTTGATAGCTTTTGAATAGGGGGCATGAGTTCTTAAATTCATAAAACTTAAAAAGGAGGCAGAATCAAATGCAGTTCCTAAGTCGAATTGACCGAATTATTAAAGCTGGATTAAAATGGACCCTTGTCATACTGATGACTGCGATAACGTTAGCTGTGTTTTGGGGAGTATTCACTCGTTTTGTATTACAAAATGCTGCAACATGGACGGGGGAATTTTCAGGGTTTACTTTAGTTTGGATTACCTTTCTCGGTTCTGCTTATGCTGTTTATCAAAAATCTCATATACGTTTTGAATCATTGTTTGATATGCTTCCGAAAGCGATCGGTTTAGTTATTCAAACGATCTTCAATCTGGCTATGCTCGTTTTCTTTGCAATTATCGTGATTTATGGCTTTAACTTGTCAATGGGTGCGATGACTGCCGAGACGGTATCTCTGCCAATCACTAAAGGAGTCGCTTATTTAGTCCTACCGGTAGGTAGTCTGATTATGATACTTGGCTTTTTCTCAGATACGATAAATTTATATAAAAGAGGTGATAGCAAATGATTGCAGCTATACTAATCGGAGGGATTATGGGGTTGGTTCTTTTAGGACTGCCGATCGGTTTTGCTTTAGCAATTGTTGGGGTAGCGCTATTTTTCCTGACGGGTGCTCCTTTGGATATGTTGCCAATTATTTTGTTTGATGGTTCTAATAACTTCCCCCTACTCGCCATTCCGTTATTTATGATTGTTGGAGAATTAATGGGTGCGGTCAATCTATCCCAAAGACTCGTGAGTTTCGCGGGTAGTCTGGTTGGTTTTGCTCGCGGAGGCTTAGCCCAAGTAACCGTTGTAACATCGATGATTTTTGCTGAGATTTCAGGCTCAGCTGTGGCTGGTGCAGCTGCTCTAGGCGGTATCTTGATCCCGGAAATGGAGAAAAAGGGGTATACGAAGGGGTTTGCGGCAGCCTTAGTGTCTGTAGCAGCGACAATGGCTATTATTCTACCCCCTAGCATTCCTATGATTCTGTATGGCGTTATGGCGGGTGTCAGCGTATCGGATTTGTTTATAGCAGGTATTTTTCCAGGGTTGATCGTTGCTTTTATATTAACGATCGTCAATCACTACTTTGCCACCAAAAATAATTGGGAAGCTGCTTCTACCTTTTCGTTACCTGCTGTTGGAAAGACCTTTAAAGAAGCCTTCTGGGCTCTCACAATTCCTTTTATTATTTTGGGCGGAATCTGGGGGGGGATATTTACCCCGACCGAAGCGGCCGCTGTAGCATCGGTCGCTGCATTTTTGATTGGTATGTTTATATACAAGGAATTAAAGCTAAAAGATTTACCGGATCTTCTTCTAAGAGCAGCGAATCAGACTGCCGTTGTCATGATTATTATTGCCGCTTCTGCGGTGATCGGCTGGTTTTTAACAAGTGAGCAAATTCCTCAGGGATTAGCGGCCTGGGTGACAACCATAACAAATAATCCAATCGCTGTTTTAGCAATCCTTAATGTCTTCTTTTTGGTCGTAGGGATGTTCATGCATTCTGCCGCAGCGATCATTATGCTGATTCCGATTTTGATGCCTTTAATTCACAAATTGGGGATTGATCCGATTCACTTCGGGATCATCATCACCATTAACCTCGGGATTGGTCAACAAACTCCACCGGTTGCCTCTGTTTTACTGACAGCTTGTTCAGTCGGCGATGTTCCCTTGGTTCAGACGTTCCCTTATCTCAAAGTATATATTGCAGTCATGTTAGGAATTTTAGCGTTGATAACCTATGTTCCAATCATTAGTACTTATTTACCATCGGTGATGTAAGAAACAACTTATAAATCCGAATTTGCGTATCAAAAAATGACCGTTCAAAAACAAAGATTTTAACGGCAATAAAAGCAACCGGTGTGCTTTGTTTAAATTCCAAACGATTGGTTGCTTGTTTATGGGTTAACAAGAGGTAGTTCTAAATTTACGCTGTAAAGTTTAGTCGGACGTCCAAGCGTTCCATATTCCAATTCGACTTGAACCATCCCTGTTTCCAATAGGTATTCCAAGTAACGCCAAACGGTAATTTTAGACATCTTCAGTTCTGACGCGATGGACTGACATGAGAGGGATTTCGCTTGTTTATTAAGGAAGTTCAATATCTGATCTAAGGTTAATTGATGAACACCTTTAGGCAGGGCAGTGGGCTTAGTGATGGGTAGGATGTCGCGAGTAAGTTCAACCGGAGTATTAAGCTTGTCAAGTTCATGCTGGCTTAAATTCGAGTTTTTCAACATCATGTTTCGCAGCCTTAAATAACTTTGCAGAGCCTGTTGGAGACGCTCCATATCGAAGGGTTTAATCAAATAATCGACAGCACCGTAGCGTAAAGCCTCATGAATGGTTGAACTATCCTTAGCGGCTGTCACTAGAATGATATCCGTAGGAATTTTTCGTTGCCGGATTCGTTTTAGAATATTCAGACCATTGCCGTGCGTTAAAAAGATATCCAATAAAACTAAATCTGGTTTGGTTTCCTTAATTTGTTGTAAAGAATCATTTTCGTTATTGCTCATCCCAACGACTATAAAAGGAGCCATTTTTTCCGTGAATCGTTTATTGATATTAGCCACCATAGGATCGTCTTCAACAATAAACACCCGAATTGGTTCCAAGTGAAAACAACTCCTTTCGTAATAGTATCAACAGGTAACAAAACTTTGGTCAAATGCCAAATGCATGTAATTGTGCAACGTGTTCGGGAAGTTGGTAAGGAATTACAACCAGGAAAATCGTTCCTTTTTCGTTTGTGTTAAAGGTAATCGTTCCTCCTGCCACGTCAACTCGGTTCCTACAGTTCGGAAGTCCAAACCCTTGACCATTTTCTTTGGAGGTGAATCCGGCCTCAAACACTCGATGGCTATATTCTATAGGAATTCCAGTGCCGCTATCTTCTATTCGGATGCAAATATCATGGGAGCTTTGTTTTATAAGTACTCGAACTAACCGTTGAGACTGGTTAGAAACTGCAGCAAAGGCATTTTCAATTAGATTTCCCAAAACCACAATCATCGCATGTTCATCAAAATACTCAGGCAGTGTGATGAGTAGGCTTTCACGGTCAATTTCCAAAATAATTTGTTTTTCTTGGGCTTCACTAGCTTTACCGGTTAATAGTCCAACGATGGCGCTACACTGAATATTGTCAATAAGAAAACTGATTAACGACTGTTCCTTCAAGGTGATCGAGGAAATATAACTTTTTGCTTCTCCGTAGGCTTCCAGTTGAATTAAGCCGGAAATAACATGGAGTTTGTTCAAAAATTCATGAGTTCGCGCTCGTAAGGCTCCGACGATATTTCTTACCCCTGTGAGTTCTTCTGCGATACGGCTAACTTCAGTTAACGGGCGGAAAGTAGCAATGGCTCCCATGACCTTGTTATTAATAACCAGGGGATGACGATTGGTCAGGACGATATTGCCATTTATTAATAACTGTTCGTCTTCTAAGGGCTGTTGAGTGTTCATAACAAGTGTCAGTTGGGAGTCCGGAATTAGTTTAGAAATGTGACGTCCTACAAACTCTGTGCCCGGGGGGAAAAGGTTTTGGGCTACTTGGTTAACGACTGTAATCTCGGAATTTTGGTCAATCGCAATAATTCCTTCCTTAACGGATTGAAGCATACAGTCCCGCTCTTTAAGCAAGGTCGCAATTTCTAAGGGCTCCATTCCGAAGATTAAGTTTTTAATGTTATTGGCTAACAAAACCGAAAACAACAAAATTAATAAAAGACTAAGTGGAACGACAATATAAAAGATTTTGTAAATTTTCGAGAGTGTTAAGGAGATTCCTGGTTCAAAATACCCAACAGCGACGGCACCAATTTGCCGAGAACCGTCAAAGATCGGAGCAAAGGCTCTAATCGAGGGACCGGATATTCCGATTGCTTTAGAGGTATAAGATTGACCGCGCAAAGCTGGGCCTTCGTCCCCTCCTGTGAAAGGTAAACCAATTAATGCCTCGTTGGGATGACTATGTCGTTTACCTTCTTTATCGAGAAAGACGACAAACGCTGCGTGAGTATAATTTCGGATTTCTTCTGCAATTATCTGGAGGTCATTTACCGGGGTTTTTGAAGAATATCCTGCGATGACATCATGGCGTTGAGCAGCAAGTGTGGCAATGTCCATGGCTTGATTAGCGATCTGCTCCTCAAAGCTATCAATAAAACTAAAATGTAAAATACTTACTGCCAGGAGAAGAGGTATTAAGCTACTAATTGCCGTGGTTATAAAGACTCGAACACGCAAAGGAAGTGGTTTTCCCATAATATCCTCCGGCTAAAAATGGAGTGCTAATGATAGTTACTCTGAATACTAACAGATTTAACAATTTATTTCTATATGATTTCAACTGAAAACCATTAAATTTATTCAATATACGTAATTTTCAATAAACTATGAAAACAATGAAAATATATAGGAGATTAAGGAACGGAAGGCTAATAATAATGTTTCGAAAGGGGGAGTGCAAGATGGTTATGGATAATCCCGTACGCAAGCGCATTTTCGTGGACCAAAGTCGTTGTTTGGGCTGTAAAACCTGTGAATTAAGATGTGCGGTCGAACGTAGTTCGATAAGCAAATCCTTGGCAGATGCTGTCCAAGAACAAATCCTGCCAAGACCAAGGGTTTATGTTGAATGGGATGGGGAAAATTCAGCCCCTATTCAGTGCAGGCATTGTGAAGATGCCCCATGTTTAGAAATATGCTCAACCGGGGCAATGCAACGAGACGAGAAGAGTGGCTGTGTTTTTGTCGATGGCAACCAATGTATCTCTTGTTGGATGTGTGTTATGGTTTGCCCCTATGGAGTAATTGCCCCAGCCCAAGAGAAACACTCTGCGGATAAATGTGACCAATGTTTCCAAATGTCGCAACCCCATTGTGTAGCGGCCTGCCCGACAGGGGCTTTACAGGAAATCTCTCTTGAGGACTATGCGCTTCAGTTAAAGCAAAAAAGGCAGTCCGGGTTTGCCTAAGAGGGTAAAGATTTATCACTATAGTTTAAGCTTTTAGAGTTGAATAAAGGAGGGATTTTAATTCATGCGTCAAGTTCGAAGAAAAACAATGGACACAACCGCTAGAGATTATTTGTTGAAGGCGAAAAATGAGGGACTTCAACTTTCCTGGAATAAATACGAGGGCATGTTACCCCAAGATGGGTTTAGCCAATTAGGACTGAGCTGTCATGAGTGTCTACAGGGGCCTTGCCGACTAAATCCGTTTCGCCCTGAGGAAAATAGCACAGTTTGCGGTTTAGGAAATGATGAGCTCGTCCTACTTTGGTTAACTCGGCAAGCTAGAGAAAATAGTGACTTAGTTGCCTCAGGCTCTCAAATGCTAGTGGAGCTTAGACATAAAGTCACAGCCGGCAAAGTTGACTTGGACCAACTCCAGTCAAAAGCAGCTAAATGGTCCGTTGATGGGGCAGGCTTAAGCGACTTTGTAATGGGTTTAAGCTTAAAGTTTGCCGAGTTATCATATCCTCAGGCCCAGTCTGAGGAGTCTAGCATGGGTTATTTAAAGAGGCTAGGTTCTCAACAAATTAGCTTAATGGGCTTTAATGCTGATCTGGCAGAGGTACTATATGGCCGGTGTGGAAGTCAGTCCCGCATGGTTGGGTTAGCTGTCATTAAAGAAAAAGCCGTAAACGTTTGCTTAGACGGTGCGAACCCTACGTTACTAGCTAATGCCCTCGAGTTAAGCCAAGAACTTGAGGGGGAAGCGTTCCAACGAGGCGCGAGTGATGGCCTGAACATCATTTTAGCAGGAGATTTTTCTTCGAATTTTGCGTTTAATACTTCCAGTAATCAGGGCACGATTGAATTTGCTATTTTGACCGGCCTCGTAGATTTATATCTCATCGGAGATGGGCTCGGGAAAGCAAGGATCCCTGCCGCAGGTTATCATACTGTGGTTACCTCAGTGGTATCCAGCAAAGAAGCCCTAAGAGAGGTCTTCTTGCAGGGCATTGCAGCATATAGTCAACGTGACTTAAACAAAGTAAAGGCTTCCAATCAACTCGAAAAGGCCGAAGCAGTAGGTAACCTTGATCCACAGAAGATTAAGGAGCTACTTGATCAAAGCTTGGTCAAGGGTATCTGTGTCATTGGTGGGGGGTCAAACCTTAAGCTTACAGAAGATCAAGGCACTTTGGAACTTGTTGGAAGATTAAGCGCTCAGAAAATTCTATGTCTAACCTATGGGAATTCAGCGGTAACTCTTGCCAAGTATGGCATCTTAAATTTAGAGGATCTGGGAAACAAACTCCTGGCTGACGAGTTAGAGAGCAAGGCTGCTCCACTGATCTATAGTGTGGGTGGGGAAGGGGATGCAGCTAAGATCCTCGAATTACTCAAGGTTGCTGGAGGAGAAAAAGCGGTAGCGGTCTTCCCTGAGTTAACGAGTGCCAGAGATTTGCAAATCTCCTTAGCTTTAGCTCAAATGGGAGCTAAGGTATTTACTGGGGTACAATTACCGGTTGCAGGTAGTGTTAAGATTACAGAGGAAATCGGTAAAATCATAGAGTATTGTGGGCCAAAGGTATTAGTAGATACTGTGGCTAACTATTTTGAAATTCAAGGGTAGCTTGACATAAGAGTCAAGTTGAAAGGAGGGATAAGTTTTGCAAATTGACGCAAAAAAGTGCGTAGGATGTGGACAGTGTAGGCCGTTTTGCACTATGGGAGTGATTAATTTCACTCGAAGTGGAAAAGGGACCAAAGTCCATTGCTATGTAGATGAAGATGAGTGTGTAGATTGTGGAATATGCTACCGGGCCAAGGTATGTCCAGTGGAGGCCCTTCATCAACCACTTTACGGTTGGCCACGTTCCATCAGAGGAACCTTTAGTAATCCGTTAGCTGAACATAAGGAAACTCGCGTGCCAGGCCGTGGTACAGAAGAAATGAAAACCAATGACATTACGAATCGGTTTAAACGAGGGTACGCCGGAATGGCCGCTGAGATGGGCCGTCCAGGTACGGGAGCACGTATGAGTGAAGCAGAAAAAGTATTCAAAGCCTTAGCAAAATTGGGTGTAGAGTTTGAACCCAATAATCCTTTGACAGGGTTACTCAAAGATAAAGCAACTGGGGAGATGAACCCTGAGGTACTTAATGAAAAGGTGCTTTCCGCCATCATTGAAATGATTATCCCCTTAGATAAGGTGCTCCCAGTCCTTGAAACGATGGAAAGGGTGGCAGAGGAGATCAATACGGTTTTTTCAATTGATTTAGTGGCGAGGGTCGATGAGGATTTTTCCGTTCCAACGAAACGAATTATGAATGAAAACCATAAATGGTTTGCCATCAACGGAAAAACCAATTTAGGGTTAGGCCACATGAACGTGAAGGGAGCGGTTGAAAAATGAGCCATACCCTTCATCGACACGGAAATGAAGACAATTTACAACAAGATTATATAGTTTTTTCTATGACTGCCAAAGGGTTTAATGAAGTTAATTCTAGACATGCTTTACAGGACTTTTTACGAATTCTTGATAAATATGAACACGTTAATATGGGGGATATGAAAACCGGTGGGAAGTTTCTCGTCAATAAGGATCAAATCATCAATAATGTTGCAGATACCTCGATCGTGCACGCTGTGTTTTCGGATCGTGGGCAGCTTAGAGACGTTCTAAAAGAACTTAAAGAAGCAGACCTCGGAGTTTCAGTGATTGTTTCAGGAATCGTTGAGCATGTAGAACAGGCTTGTCAGGAAGCGGGGATTGATCCTCACACGGTTGAATACTCAGTCGGAATTCGCGGTAAACTTACGAGGCTTCCCGAGGATGAGCTCCTTGAAATTACGACTATGTGTGGGCATGGTATGGTTTCACAACATTTAGTTCGGCAAATGTTGCTCGATCTCAAACGGGGTAGACGCACGGCTCAAGAAGCAGGAGAATATTTGGCCACTCCGTGTGTGTGTGGAGTCTTTAATCCTAAAAGGGCACAGAGACTCCTTGAGGAATTAGCTGAAGTATGGTGCTTTGACGAAGTATAGACAGGGGGTTACACCATTGGTTTATGTGATAGTGGGTAATGGCCCTGCGGGGACAAATGCGATCGAACAGATCCGCAACATCGACCCAACGGGAAAAATTATCTTGATAGCTCAAGAGGCTAACCTGCCGTATAGCCGAATTACAACCCCGGAATATATGACAAATGAGCTTGAAGAACAAGATATTTATATTAGAAATGCTGATTTCTACGAGAACTATGACGTTGAAACTCGGCTTGGGCACAGGTTGGAGCAAGTCCTGGCGCAGGAGAACGTGGTTATCTTAGAGGACGGCGAGAGAATCTCCTATGATAAGCTTTTGCTTGCTACAGGTTCCCGACCCTTTATTCCCCGCTGGATTGATCTAAAGATTGAAGGGGTATTTTCCCTTTGGAATAAAGCAGATTCCGAGGAGATAAACTCATTCTTGCCCCAAGTTAAAAATGCTGTGATCATCGGTGGGGGTCTCGGGGGTTTACAGGCCGCCCGTGCTTTAAATGCCTACGGCATAAACGTAAGTGTAGTGGAAATGGCGAACCGTCTAATGCCAGGACAACTAGATCAAGCTGCTGGAGATATGCTGCTAAAAGCCCTAGCGAACCATGGGGTACAGGTTTTCCTAGGGACCGAGGTTAAATCTGTACAGGTTAAAGATAACAAGGTTGAGGGAGTTCAAACAGCTGATCATTTCCTAGAAGCTGAGCTCGTGATCATAGCTGTTGGAGTAAGACCCAATCTAGAGTTTTTGACTGAAAGTGGAGTGCAACTTGAAAAGGGGATTGTCGTCAACGAATTCATGCAATCAAGTGTCCCGACAATCTATGCCGCAGGGGATATCGCTCAAGCTAAAAGCCTTCTTACCGGCGAATCAATGCTCAGGGCGTTATGGCTGACAGCAGTTCAACAGGGTAAAATCGCCGGGGCTTGTATGGCCGGAGCGAGGACAGCTTATCCAGGCAGTCATGCGATGAACTCCATTCAACTTTTTGGCCTGCCGATTATTTCCTTGGGCAGAATTGATGGAGGCCCAGGCGTGGAAGAAGTGATTTTGAGCCAGCCCTCTTCAGGGGTCTATCAAAAGCTTTTACTCGAAGATGGGCGCTTAACAGGTCTCTTATTTGCGGGGGAAGTTCAGGAAGCTGGCATAATGTATCACAAATTAGGACAGCTGCTTAACCAAGGATATTGGGGTTTCTTAAGAGTGCTCGATGTGGAGGACATGCTGGCTTAAACCAAATTTGCAAATAGGAGTGTATTTAATGGGAATAACGACTAAAGCTGCTTTACTCAATAAAGCGTACGACATTTTTCTTGTCGAGCGTAATTTAGAATGTGGGCCTGATGAGGTTTTAGTAAAAAACCATTTGATTGGAATTTGTGGGTCGGATAAAACCTTTTACAGAGGGCAAATGCCCCCCCAGACAGCTGAGTTTAGACAAAAGCCTGAGTTTCCCTTCAAATTAGGACACGAGAGCGGCGGTATCGTCGTAGAAGTTGGCTCTAGGGTCAGGGAATATAAAGTCGGGGACCAAGTTATTGCCTTTGGTTGGAATAATAATCTGGCTGAGTACTTTAAAGCAAAAGAATGGGAACTCCAACCGGTACCGGAAGGTTTAGAACCAGATTTGGCGGCTTTGGGTGAGCCTATCTCCTGTGCCATGTATTCCGGCATGAACTCAGGTGTCCAATTAGGGGATACTGTTGTGGTTATGGGTGGCGGCTTTGCAGGTCAGATCATCGCTCAATGTGCGAAACAAAAGGGCGCTGAGAAAGTCATTGTCGTCGATGTGTTAGAAGGTAAATTAGCACTGGCTAAGAAACTTGGTGCGGATATCGTCATAAATTCCACACAACAAGAGGCTACTCAGTTAATTGCTGAGTTAACTAAAGGAAAAGGTGCAGATGTCGTGGTGGAGGCGGCAGGCAGCCAAGAATCCATTAATATGTGCACCAAAATGCTTAGGCATAATGGAAAGTTTGTGTGGTATAGTTGGATTACCCAACCGGTTACGTTGGATATCAGCCGGTGGCATGACGATGGTTTAGAATTTATCAATACCTGCCTCGTTCATCATTCCTGGCGTGAACGATTTGTCTGGACTCCCAAAACCCTTCGGCCAGTCCTGCAAGGGCTGATTGATATAAAATCGTTGATCACCCATGAGTTTAAACTCGAACAGATTACAGAAGCCTTTGATTTAGTGGATAAAGATGATACGGCGATAAAAGTCATCTTACGTCCATAAGAATTAAATAGTTAAGGATTTTTAGGACGAAGAAGCAGGGTTAGTCAACTTGGGGGAGAATAACTAAGTAATTGAACTGAGCGAGGGCTTCGGGAGGAATACTGAAGCCCTTGCTCCTATTTACTTCCAGGTCATCAGTATTATAGAAGGGATGTTGATTATCCATGATCGTCATGGCAAAAATCCTAAGCACCTTGTTCCTCGTCGTTTGGCTTCTTCGGAGGCGCGTTCAAATCGGGCATGCTATGTTAGCAGGCTCGATTATCATTTTTATAATTGCTTCGCCTACGTGGGATAAGGCAGCTACTGCACTTCAGGCCACCTTGCTGGAAACTAGTACTTGGGAAGTTGTCTTAGCAATGTTTTTTGTCATGTGCCTTGAACATCTTTTGCGGACGAGTGGCACCATAGAAGGTTTTATGACTTCTATGAAAGCATTGCTGCGCAGTGACCGAGTCCTACTTGTCCTCATGCCCGCTTTCTTAGGCCTACTTCCCTCGCTGGGTGGAGCGATGTTCTCGGCACCCATGGTCGAGCACGTTAGCCAAAAGTACCCGCTCACTCCGGAAAACAAGGTGACCATTAACTACTGGTTTCGCCATATTTGGGAATATGCAAACCCCATTGTTCCAGCCTTAATCCTCGGTAGTCAAATTACATCGATTCCCTTAGGTTCCTTAGTGACTCATATGGGAGGATATACCTTCTTGGCACTGATCCTTGGTTGGATATTCCTTCTAACCGGGAAGAAATTTCGTCCACAAAAGCAGCTGAATAATCTAACTAAACTTGAAGTTCCTAATTCGCCGGGAACCAATCTTTTTGAAGCATCTTCGCTTAAAACTTCCTCGGGCTCTATACGTTGCGTTCTCCTGGCAATTGGCCCGATAATCGCCAATCTCGTCCTCGTCGTCAGCTTCCAATTAAGTGCAGCGGTTTCCATGGGATTGGTCGTTTTCGGTATGGTTGCAATCTTGCGCTTAGAAAGGAAACAAGTCATCAAAATGTTGACCCATTCTTTTGATAAGAAACTTCTGTGGGGAATTCTCAGCATCATGCTTTTTCAACACGTCCTTACAGTGTCAGGCTTGGTTCAGGAAATAGTCGTACTTTTCCAAGGCACAAATCTTCCCATCGCCATTATGATTGGGCTCTGTGCTTTGATGGTCGGAATCCTCACCGGATCACCCCAAGGCGTTGTTGCTATCACGTTTCCCATTATCGCTGTTCTAGCACCCGGTAGTATTAATACTGCCACGACCGCCTATGTTATGGGTATTGCTGGGTCGATGCTTTCGCCGGCACATCTTTGCCTTATTGTAACAGGAGAGTACTTCAAAGGGGACATCTTCAAGTCCCTGCGTCCTGTTCTTCTGCTCGAAGGAATTATCTTGACGGTTGTTCTGATAACTCTCTACATATAAAATGGAAGTTTAGATTAATTAATATTTTTTTATAGAGTTTTAATTGCTTTAAAGCGAGTTTAAACACTCCCTCTAATCATTATGTAAACAAAAAAAGGGGGCCGTTTAGATGAGTAAAAGGAAACTTATGTACGATGTTGATGGGGAAATGAATATTACGGAGATAGTGCCACTGTACCTGTACATGTTCAAAAAATAAGAAAAGATTGAAAAAGACCCATCTAATCCAGAATTTATTGAAACTTTATGGGGAACGGGCTATAGATTTAATTCCTAAATGTAAGAACCACTATCTACAAGACAGTTTTTAATGCCCCTGTAGAAACGATTACTTAGAAGCCGGTATATAGGCTTTTGGAATTATATACGACTTCCTTAATGTTGAACTTTGCATAACAATAATCCCCTTCTGGCAAATGCCATATACCTTCTCCGTAGGTTGGAAGTTTAAATCCATTAAAATCTTTGTAATCTCCGACTGGAGTTGACCATTGTGCCCTTTGATAGGTGTTACCGAGGGTCATGTACCGATCGTCTGTGATAAAATTGGTTAATTCACCTAGGGTATTAAAATATAAGGTTGCTGATACTATACAGCCATTATCATTGAAGGTCGCCTTAGCTGTTAATGAATCAATGCTTTCCCATTGGATTCTTTGATCGATCAGGGTAGCAGGAGCCATTAAACACATATCATTCAACAAGGTGACCGCTTCCCCAATATCCATTTCGGGACCGGAAGCATCGGCCACGGTAAATAAGCCTCCTAATTTTATCAACATATTACCTTTTCCCTGCTTATAAGAATCTAGACCTATTACAGAGATTCCAACCATCTTAGCCTTGATAAAAACATTCTAGCAGGATTATCGACAAAGTTATATTGTTCGGTTTTAACCGGGATCCAATCCTTTTTTGGATCCATCTTCATTTCACCTTCAAAGCTGATTCTGAAATTCTGTACTTTTTCCTTACCCACTACGCCCACATAGTTAAGATATCGTTGAACGGGTGTAGGCATATGCTTAATATCCCGTTCACTTAAGATTGAAGCTTTTATTGTACCAACACGAGTTAAGGCTTGCAACACTTCAGCCTCATAGGTCCTCTTAATAGTTTGGGATTTGTAAATTAAGAAAGATAAAGTTAAGATCGCTATGAATATTAGAATTGAGAGAAGATAGTTTTTTTTCCATTGCTGAAGACACCTTCAATTATACCAAAGGTTCGCTAAATCGAGGCCGATTAGTCGTACCTCTTAGGTGAGGCTGATTTAATATCTCCGAAATTGCTTCGCAGAGGCGGTAGATCCCTTCTCGAATCGTTGTTTCAGAATGGCGTGCGAAACAAAGTCTAATTCGGTCTTTTCCTCCAGAGTTGACGTGAAAGGCATTTCCTGGGACAAAGGTTACTTTCTTATCCGCAGCTCTGGTGAGCAGCGCCGCGGCTTTCATATCGGGCGGCAGTTCACACCACAAGTAATACCCACCTTCTGGAATGGTCCAAGATAAGCCCTGAGGCGCAAACTCCGTTAAAGCGGTCACCATGGCATCACGTTGCAGCCTATATTGATTTCTGACGATCGGAAGGTGTTTGTCCAGAAGTCCTTGCTTACAAAATTCTGCCATAACCCACTGAGCTATGGTACTGGTGTGCAGGTCAACAAGCTGTTTGGCCAGAGACAATTGTTCTAGCACTTGGGAAGGCGCTACACACCAGCCGAGGCGAAGGCCGGGAAACAGTATTTTCGAAAACGTCCCAAGATAGATAACATGCCCAAACTCATCGAGGGATTTAAGGGAAGGGAGCGGCTCATTCTCATAATAAAGTTCGCTGTAAGGATCATCTTCTACGATGGGTATATGGTATTGATAGGCCAATTCAAGAAGTTTATGCCGTCGCGCTAGACTCATAGTTGTTCCTGATGGATTTTGGAATGTAGGAAGGGTGTAGATGAATTTTGGACGATGACGTGAGAGGATCTGTTCTAAGACATCTGTTTTTAACCCTTCTTGATCTACTGGTACAGTAAGAATATGGGCGCCTGCTGCCTTAAAAACCCCTATAGCTCCTAGAAAGGAAGGCTCCTCTATTACGATGTAGTCTCCTGGCTCCAAGAAAATTTTAGTCAACAGATCAAGTCCCTGTTGAGAACCTGATGTGATTAAAATAGTTTGGGCTTGAGTATGTAGGCCCCGCTGACTAAGCCAATCTGCTAAGTATTGGCGCAGAGGATAATGCCCGATAGTAGGTCCGTATTCAAAGGCCCGCCAATTGTCAGGACGCATTACCTTTTTACTAATTTCTTTGAATTCCTCTAGCGGATAGTATTCACCGGCTGGTGATCCCAAGGCGAAAGAAATCTCATCGTTCTCACCGATTTCATCCAATATGGATGCTAATACTGGATTATGCATCCGTTCGGATTGTCTGGTATAAAAGTTCTGCCAAGATATCGGCTGAATCGCCTTGGCATTAGAAAAATGGCCAAGAGAAGGGTTTGCTGGCTGAGGGGGACTTACTATAGTTCCTTTACCTACGTGTGGCTGAATCAAGCCATCTGCCACCAACTCATGGTAGGCATTGACCACTGTGGTGCGATTGACGCCTAACGAGGTGGCTAGCTTTCTCTCAGGAGGGAGTCGGAAACCGGGAGGAAGATCATTAGCTAGAATAAGTTGACGAATCTGGCTCTCAATCTGTAAGTAAAGCGGTGTCTTAATGGAACGGTCTAAGTGTAGTTTCATGATTCGCTTTCCCTCACATTACAATTCGATGACGAATACGAACGCGTGATTCGGATACACGGTGCGCGATTCAGATACGATCAGACACGAGATTTGATTTAGTTGGGCTGAAACTTGTCAACTCCCAGTTTAGTAAGCTGCCACGATCGTTGACAAAAGCTTAATTCCCTGTTTTATTTGCTGTGGGGCAGGGTTTGAAAAATTTAATCTCATGCTACTGTATTTCCCGTTGTATGTAAAGAAATGGGCTCCTGGGACAAAGGCTACATTACCTGCCAATGCATGGGGCAAGAGATTAACAGTGTCATATCTTTCTGGGAGAGTCAGCCAAATAAACATACCTCCAGATGGCTTTGTCCATATGGCTTGATCGGAGAAGTTTTCCTCAAGTTCGGTAAGCATATAATCTCTTCGAAATTTATAAGCTTGGCGAATCGTTTTGATGTGTTCAACCGCGTTAAAATGCGTTAGGTAATAGTGGGTAGCCCTCTGTAAGAGAGTACTAGTGTGCAAATCAGTTCCTTGTTTTGCTACGACGAGTTTGGCTATCAGACTTTTTTCAGCAACGATCCAACCAAGTCTAAGCCCAGGGGCCAGGGTTTTAGAAAAGGTGCCAAGGTAAATCACCTCGTTATCAGTAGAGCAAGATCTGATAGATGGTAACGCTTCATCATCATAGCGAAGTTCGCCGTACGGATCATCTTCTATTATAGGGATACCGTACTTGCTCGCTATGCGGAGCACAGCCTTTCGTTCTTTAAGTGTAAGAGTGGTGCCGGTTGGATTCTGATAAGTGGGCGCAAGGTAAATTATTTTAGGAGGGTTCTGTTTTATCAATAATTCGAGAGCAAGGTCATCAATTCCTGCTTCATTTGTAGGAATGGTGTCGAAATTGGCCTGGTAACTTCGGAAGGTTTGGATGGCTCCAAGGTAACTCGGGTTCTGCAGGAGTACTACATCGCCAGGATTAATAAATAACTTGGTAATAAGATCCAATCCTTGTTGCGAACCGTTCGTCAAAAAGATGTTATCTGCTTCAGTCTGGATTCCTTTAGCACGCATTTGGGCGGATATCTCCTCACGTAAGGGCAAATATCCCTCAGTAGTTCCGTATTGGAGGACAGAAGGGTCGCCTGCCCCAAGAACTTGAGCATAAGATTCCTTGATTTCGGAAAGTGGAAACAACTCCGCGGCCGGAAGACCACCGGCAAACGAAATAACCTGCGGTTGCTCAGCAATTTTCAGGAGTTCGCGAATCGCTGAATTTGCCATGTAATTTACCCTTTCAGCATATGTATATTGCATTGCTCAATTCCCCCTCTAAGTTTTAAGCTAATTATAGAGGGGAGATTCCTAGCTTACAACATCCAATTGGATGGTCAAATATAGCATCCAATATTAACCCAATTCCCTAAGAAAGAAATGATTTCAAATTCATTTTAGAAAATGGAAGGTATTTAACCTGTCATGGAGAAATAAGTAGTTAGACTTTTCTGTCAAACGTTGTAAGAAAGAAGGTGATGAGATCATGATTTACGAACCACTGGGGATTTATAAAGTAAAGTTACCTTTACCTTTTAGATTGAATCACGTCAATTGTCATGCTGTAAAAGGAACTAAAGGCTGGTGGCTGATCGATGCAGGTCTCAATCGGGAGGCCACCATTGAGGGGTGGCGGCAGTTTTTTGAAGAGCATGCTATTAGACCTTACGATATTAAAGGAATTTATATAACGCATTTTCACCCAGACCATTACGGATGCTCAGGATGGCTTCAGGAGTATTCCGGCGCCCCAGTTTATATTGGAGAAATTGACGCTGATCGGGTAAATCGCTACTGGAAAAGTAAAAACAATATCCTCAGAGCCCTAGACATCATGTATAGAGACAATGGTATGCCTGATGAGATTGTCAGAGAGACGATTGGTTCCGTTAATAACTTAATTCGTTATACATCTCCTCATCCGAAACTAACAACCTTGAAGGCGGGTCAAGTGGTGATCATAGGGGATTTTGAATACCAAGTTATTTTAACGCCAGGGCATACGGATGGACATATCTGCTTTTATAATATCGATCAAGGGGTGCTCTTATCAGGGGACCACCTTTTGCCCGAAATCTCGTCTAATATTAGCTTGTGGCCCCAAACTGGCGCAGATCCTAACCCTTTGCATAACTTTTTAAAAGCCATCGACAGCATCCGGAGCTTAAACTGTAAATTGGCTTTACCTGCTCATGGTAAGCCGTTCTCTACGATCGAAGAGAGAATAAGTCAACTTGAGGCTCATCACCAAGCACGATTGCAGGAAATGAAAGAGTGTGTAGGGAGTGGTGCGACAGCTTATCAAGTCTGTAAACAAGTTTTCAGACAGGACCTTAGCTATCATGAGCTGCGTTTCGCTATGGCGGAGACCCTAGCTCACCTCGTATATTTAACCTATCAAGGGGAATTGAAAGTTACCACTAAAGATGGAATCGACACGTATAGCCAGATTAAGAATTAATGACAGAATTTCAATAAATAATAACAACCCTTCTAATTTAGAGTCTTGAACGTGAAAATAAAGGACGAGGACAAAATGGGTTCCCCGTCCTTTGCTCATGCCCAATGCTCATATATCTGGAATATGAAAGGCAGATAATAAGCCGTAGCAAGTTACTTATGTTGAAAGATGGATTATAGGCTTTAACTAGAATGAGTTAAAGAGAGATGTTTTCGGGCACGAGTTAGTCTGGAAGAGGGTTTATGAGGATAAAAGCTAATGGCTTTTTTCGTTTTAGGCATAAACCTTAACAAAGAGATAAGATATTGTTCATCGTCATAACTTAAAGACCGCTGACGTAAGTAATGTTTCTTACCAAATAGTTCTTCACGCACCATTTCTATGTTTGCCTTAGGGCATCGTTGATAGATAAAATATCGTTCACCGTGTGAAAATTGAATTAAGAGAGTATTGGGATCTTGATTATGAATACCTATTATTTTCAGGGACTGGGTTTTATCGATTTTAGACCATCCTGCGTACAGTTCCTGAATTTCATGAACAGCTTGAGTAAAACAACTCGGGCAAATTGAATATTGAGCGATATGAGCGAGATTATCGGTTGGACTAAGGTCTAGAAAGTAGTGCTCTCGTTCGTAAACCTTAAGCTTTATGACATTTGAAGTAGAATCCAACTGCGATACAATTACTAGGTTTACAGGACCTAAATCAAAGATGCGGTCGGATACAAATATCTCTTTCAAGCATTTAGCCCCCTTTAGTTTCATTTAACATTTAGTTATTTCCACATAAAGGTGTCTTTAGCCGGGAAATTTCATGCCGATAATACATACTTATTAACAGAATATATGCCCTAATAACTTGACTTAAGTACACCTTTGCTAAGAGACAGATTTTGAAGTTCTTTTCGATTGACCACTTGGTCAAAAAAAGTGTATAATCCTGTCATCATTGATCCTAACGATAGTTAAAGCGAAGTTCTAGAAGGAGCATCTATGTACAATAACTTTGAAAACTTAAATGAGGATAAAAAGAAAAAGATTTTAGATGTATGTATCTATGAATTTGCCGATAAAGGCTATGATAAAGCCTCAACTAACTCAATTATTAAGGAAGCAGGGATTTCCAAAGGGATTTTGTTTCATTACTTCAAGAATAAAAAGAATTTATTTTTATATATCTTGGATCACTGCATTCTGGAAATGATTACGGAATATAAGAAATACCCTTTGACAGAGACTAGGGATATCTTTCAAAGGTTAAGTGAACTAGCAGTGATCAAATTGAAGATAACCCAGGCTCGTCCGTATATTATCAAATTATTTATGGAAGGACTTACAAAGTCTCCTCAGGATTTGAGATCTGAGATCGAAAAAAAGTATCTCCAAGTCTCAAAGGATATTATGCCGATGTTCTTTGAGGATATTGATTATTCGGATTTCCGAAGTGGAGTGGAACCCTCTAAGGCAATTCAAGTCATTATACTGTTTCTAGGCGCACTTGGAGAAAAATATCTCAATGATTTTAAAGGTAAGGAACAAGAGTTATTCCAGAACTACGATAAGATTATGGAAGAGTATAACGAGTATTTAGAAATTTTAAAGTATGGGATGTATGGTGTAAGGAGGTGAGATTATGGACGTTCTTATGGACGGGAAAGATCTCCGCAAACATTATCGGACAGGTGAAGTCGAAATCGAGGTCTTAAAGGGAATCAACTTCCAGATTTTCTACGGAGAATTTATTGTCGTATTGGGCCAAAGTGGTTCTGGGAAGACCACGTTGCTGAATATTATTGGTGGGATGACCCAGGCTTCATCGGGCGAGCTTTATTACAAAGGGCAGCCCCTGCATATGATTAATGACCGAGAACTTACTCTCTATCGCCGCAATGAAGTGGGTTTTGTCTTTCAAAACTACAACTTAATGCCCAATCTCACAGCCTATGAGAATGTAAAGTTGGCCGTGGAAATCGCCCAAAATCCGCTCTCTGTCACAGACATCTTACGTGAAGTCGGTCTCGAAGACTGGTCAGATCATTTTCCATCTCAACTCTCAGGTGGTCAGCAGCAACGAGTGGCTATAGCTCGGGCCATTGTCAAAAACCCTGAACTTCTCCTTTGCGATGAGCCGACGGGTGCCTTAGATATTCAAACAGGGATTCAGGTTTTAAAAGCGCTGCAGAAGTTAAATCATGAATACCATAAGACCGTCATGATCATTACGCATAACGTGGAAATCGCCAAAATGGCGAATCGAGTTTTTTATTTAAAAGACGGCTTACTGGATGATGTCAAAGTCATAGAAAAACCACTTTGTCCTGAGGATATATCATGGTAATGTTGAGAAGAAAGACTTGGAGAGATATCAAAGAAAATATGGGAGTTTATCTCGCTTGTATCATGGTCATTGCCTTAGGCTTGCTCATCTATACCTCAATGTCGATTGCGGTGGAAAGTATGGAGAAGGCACAGCAAGACTTCTATACTGAAACGAACTTCGCTGACGGATTTATTACTGTAACTGGGTATCCTGAAAACCAAGTGAACTCTCTTTCAATTCTGCCTGGAATTGATCAAGCCACAGGACGCATTGTCAAAGAAGTTCGTCTGATAGATCAACGGAAAGACTCCAATCGTTATTTGAAAATGGTCACTCTTAATGAGGGTAATGTCCCAAAAATTAACGAGATTCATCTCATAGCAGGGCAACTTCCAAACGAAGGCCAACCCGAAATTCTTGTTGACCCTAAGTTTTTAGTGGCGAATCATTTGTCATTGGGAGATTCCCTTAACGTTAGTATTGATGGTAATCAGGTCACCTTTTTTATCACGGGAACTGCCCAAAGCCCAGAATTTATTTACATTATGAGAAATGCCCAAGATCTTTATCCATCCCCGGAAGAATTTGGTATAGCCTATGTCCCCTTTAGTACCCTCAAAGCGCTCGTCAAGGAAAAAGGACAAGTCAATGATATTGTGTTCACTTTGAAGAATGAAGTGAGCTTTGATTCGGTCAAGGACAGTCTCCAAGCAGAGTTAAAACCCTATGGCGTTCGAAGTATAGTCCCTCGTAAAGACCAGGTGAGTCACGCTATTCTGACCAGTGAGATTAAACAAATACGAAACATGAGCAAAACCCTGCCTGTGGTGTTTTTGGGAGTGGCCGCCATAATTTTATACACCATGCTCCGGCGGCTCATCGAACAACAACGAACGATAATCGGAAACCTTAAGGCGTTTGGCTTTACGGATCGAGAGATTGTCTTACACTATTTAACCTATCCCGTAGTCATAGGGACAGCTGGGGGATTGCTCGGAGGATTATCCGGAGTGGCTCTTTCGTTTCCCTTAACCGCAATGTACAAGGCATACTTTGATCTACCTGGTCTGAAAAGCGAATTCTCGCTCAAATACCTTTTTTTCAGCCTGGCGATGGCGCTCGTCTTTTGCGTACTCAGTGGGGTCAAAGGAAGTTTAGACATCTTGCGCTTGGAACCAGCCCAAGCTATGAGGCCCCCAGCACCAGGGACTGCACGCAAAACGTTGATCGAAAGCTTGACGTGGTTTTGGCAAACCCTCTCATCACAGGCCCAGATGGGTATTCGGGATGTGTTTCGCACTCCAACCAGGAGTCTCTTTAACGTCTTAGGGATCGCAGTCGTTTATAGCTTAATGACAGTTTCTTGGTCAATGCAGAATATGACCGACATATTAACGGTGGACCAGTTAGAAAAAGTTCAAACCTTTGATGTCAAATTACAGTTAACGGAACCTTCCCCGACAGGGGCTACAAAATTTGCTGTCGCCCATGACCCAGGAGTATCTAAAGTTGAACCCGTATTGGAAGTACCTGCTTCTTTGAAAAGTGGTTGGTTAAAGAAAGAAGTGACTCTGATGGGTCTCACTCAAGAGTCAACACTTTATAATATTCTTGATAAAAATGGCCGACGCGTGGAGGTTCCTGACCATGGGCTTTTGCTATCTGAACATTTAGCCAAATCTTTAAACGTCAAAGCTGGAGATGTCATCTATGTGGAAAGTCCCTTGCGGAGAGAAACTCTCAGTCAGAAGGGTGAGAATTTGCTGGTTATAGGGGTTGTTCCTCAATACGTCGGACTTAGTGCCTTCATGAAGGATACAGAATTACAACGATTTTTAAGGCAAGGCCAAATCAGTACGTCAATGTTAATCAAGATGGATCCGGCAGAAGTAGGACCCATGAAAAGCAAGTATCAAAACGCAAGTAACGTTGCTTCGATTGAATCCTTAAAGGATACGGGGGAAAAGATTAAGAAAATGATGGATTCGTTCGGGTTTACGGTATGGATACTCGCCATTCTCGGCGGGATTTGCGGATTTGCTCTCATCTATAATGCTAGTATTATTTCACTCTCGGAACGCAAACGGGAATTGGCCTCCCTCCGTGTGTTAGGAATGACACCAAGAGAGGTTTTACGGGTGATTACCTCAGAACAATGGACGTTATATGCTTTTGGGATTCTGCTCGGGATACCGATGGCCTATGGGTTAAGCATGAGTATGGCACAGTCTATGAGCAATGATATGTACTCTCTTCCGGCAGACCTGCCACCCATGGCGTTGTTGGGTGCGGCTGCAGGAACTGCTTTTTCTGTTTTAGTGGCCCAGAGCAGGGCTTACTACAAAATAAAATCAC
>NZ_JYNH01000015.1 GCF_000960765.1 Desulfosporosinus sp. I2
TCGGTGTTCCCGACCTTGTGGTTGAGGTCTTGAGTCCATCAACAGCGTTAAAAGACAAACGGGTCAAATTAAAACGCTACCGGTTGTCAGGAGTCCGAGAATACTGGATAGTTGATCCATTTAATAAGATAGTGGAAGTATATAAATTTTCCGAGAATGTATTTACTGAACCAGAAGTGTACGGAAAAGACGAAACAGTAAAAGATGGGATATTTGAGGACTTAGAAATTGACTTGCGGAATATATTTAACTAGGTACATCCTAGAATAATTAAGACATCTGGTAGTCAGACAAAACGAAGTAAAAACCGTCAAAAGGCTGGAAGCATATTTTTGCTCCAGCCTTTTGGGTTAAACTACGGTAAACTAGCTACGGTAAACTACTTCATACCTTATTCTAAAATATATGGTTCCTAGCTAAAAAAGATGTATAATATATTATCTTGCCATTCGATCTAAAACTAATCCTTTCCATTACTTAAAAGATAATTTACCTCCAGACTTTATCTAATGCAAAAATAAAGTCAAGTTACGAATTAAACTCACAAATATCTATAACTTCAGAAGACATCTATAATGAACAAAAAGTCTTAAGTTTAATCAGAAAAGCAGATGAATTAGTAGTAATTCACCTGCTTTTTATAATGGTTATCATCCGTATGGATACATACTGTGCGTTAAAAGTGTGTTAAAAGGACCGTCCCCGTTATACACTCTCAGCCCTCGCTACATCTTTAATGATTTCCACGATTAATTCTGCTGTACGGTAAAGATCTCTTTCTGCGATGCTTTCTTCAGTTGTATGCGGCTTTTGCATACCTGTTCCCAGCACGACACACGGCACACCATATTGGTTATAATGATTGGCATCACTTCCCCCACCAGTTGCCCCAAACTTTGTTTTCAACCCGGCATTTTTGGAAGCTCTGCTAGCAATGAGGGAGACTGGAGAATCCTCAGCCAATGTGAATGGAGTATATAACCTAATAACTTCAATTTCTGCTACAGCACCCATTTCCTCCGCACAACTCTTAAACGCTTCACACATCTGATTAGTTTGATTTACCAATTTCCCTATATCTCGACTTCTTGATTCACACGTAATCTCAACTCTGTCAGCTACAATATTTGTAGCTCTACCTCCTTGAATTATGCCGATGTTTGCGGTTGTCTCCTCATCAATGCGACCTATCGGCATGATGGCAATTGCTCTAGATGCCGCAACAATCGCGTTGATTCCGTCTTCTGGTGACATACCCGCATGAGATGCTCGGCCTTTAATGACAACATTGAGACGATCTTGTCCAGGCGCAGCAAGAACGATTTCTCCAGGTCCGCCGGCACAGTCAAATACGAATCCAAAATCTGCTTTCAAAAATGTTCTATCCAAATTTTTAGCGCCGTTAAGACCACCTTCTTCGGCCACACTAAAAATCACCTGAATGTCGCCATGCGGAATACGATTCTCTTGGATAGTTCTGATCGCTTCTAAGATGGGAGCTATTCCAGATTTATCATCTGCTCCCAAAATCGTCGAGCCAGCAGAAATGACCATCCCTTCAACTAATACCGGCTCGATATTAAGACAAGGATCTACCGTGTCCATGTGTGCTGACAGTAACACTCTGGGAGCCTGCGGAAGATCCCCTTTCAAGTAGGCAAGAACATTGCCACAATTGCCGCCGATTAATTCACCTACATTATCCTCTGTTACAGTTAATCCCAAGCTTTCAAGACGTTCTTTGAGTATATCTGCAATCTGGCGTTCTTTTTTAGTTGGTGAATCAATTCTGATTAGCTCAAAAAACTCAGCCAATAACCTTTTTTGATTGATCATTTAAGCACACCCTTTAAGTTCAGTCTCTCGAACGACAACAGAATTAGCAATGCATTATGTATGCCACCGCACAGTTCCAGCATCCCCTTGATAACGAGGAATGACATGAACATGCAAATGAAAAATTGTCTGTCCGGAAGTACTACCAGTATTAGCCCCTACATTGTAACCGTCAGGATGATATGTTTTGTCCAACTCTTCCTTAACTCTCTTGAGGAGATCTCCTATACTGGCCATTTCCTCAGAAGTTGCCTCGAAAATATTTGAGATGTGTCTCTTAGTTACAATTAAGACATGTCCTTTGCTGACAGGAAACTTATCAAAAAAAGCCAAGGACAGCTCATTTTCTAAAAAAATCTTGATCCCTGGCAAAGTGCAAAAAATGCATTCACTCATCATGTTTCCTCCCCCATTTTTTTACTGTACCCTTAAGGATTAACATAACACATTTCAAGCAATAATTCTTCTACTTTTTATTACGTCCATACACAACCCACCCAAACAGCATCGAGGCCACAATAATAAAGGCCGGATGAATATTGGCTAAGTAAAGTAAGGCCACGGTTGCAACCGCAATCCCCCATGAACTGCCTGTAGGAAACGATTTTTTTCCCATATCATACGCTGTTTCCGCGACAAGCACAACCACTACAGGGCGAACTGCCTGGAGCATTGCTTTGAGTTCCGGGGAATTAGAGTACTTCGCAATAAGACTACCTAATAATACAACAACGATCACCGTTGGAGCGACTGTTCCAACGATGGCAATGAATGCTCCCAGCCACCCCGCAATTTTATAGCCTATATAGGCAGCCATTTTAGTGGCAATAGGTCCAGGTAAGGCATTGCAGATGGCTAAGGAATCAGCAAACTCTTCATTATCCATCCACTGATATCGATCCACCGCTTCTGCTTTAACAAGTGGAATCAGTGCAGGCCCTCCCCCAAATCCTAGGTTTGAGGCCCGGGTAAAGGCTATAAATAAGTTCCAAAGCTTTTTAAACATGAAGACCGCCCCCTCATAACACCTGTTTTAAATAAGTCACTAACTATCGAAATACTAACAGTCCAAAAGCCATAGATATGACGATAATTAGCGCCGGATGCAACTTCAACCAATATAAAGAAGCCACCGTTGCCAGGGCAATACCCCAGGTTGTTAGGTTCGGGAAAGATCCCCTTCCCATGTCGAATGCAGTCTGAGCAATTAAGACGACAACCACCGGTCGTACTCCCTTAAGCATACCTTTTAAGACTGGGGAATTCGAATACTTCATTAAAAAACCAGCTAATAAAATAACCGCGAGAACAGTAGGAAGAATAACCCCAATATTCGCTACCAAAGCTCCTAACCATCCGGCTTCTTGATATCCAACATACCCCGCTAATTTTGTCGCAATTGGGCCAGGTAAAGCATTTCCGACGGCAAGTGCATCCGTGAATTCAGCGTTAGTTAACCAATGATACCTCTCCACGACTTCAATTTTAATGAGAGGAATAACTGCCGGTCCACCGCCAAAGCCCAGGTTACTAGCCCTAGCAAAAGCAACTAACAGATCCCATAGTTGTGTAAACATCTTAGATTCGTCTCCCTCCTTATATAGTTGATAATGAATCAACAACTGCCTTAAATAGCTTGTGCTATTTGAAAGAATAATAAAGATTAAATTATTAAATCTAATTAATTAATAATTTTTAGGTATACGGTATACCAAATATATTTTTGAAATTCTCTAAATTACCTATCTCAGCCAATATATTTAGTTTTCTTTGCTTAGTATAAAACCTAGAACTTCATAATTCAATACATTTGGTATACCATATTGTAATTTTTGTATACCAAATTTATTTTTTGCAATTAATTAAATTACTAACACTCATTAAAAAAAATCAAAAGAGAACTTCAAAGTACTATCTCTCCCAATAAGCCATTTCTAAAAATGCTTTGCTCGAATTTTCAGTATGAATTTTCGCGGCTGCCTCTGCCCCAGAGCTGTCATGCGCGCGCAAGGCCTCAATGAGTGACTTATGTTCCACCCATACTTCTTCAGATCTGCCAGGTTTAGAATAAGCCACTTGAGTGAACTTAGTTATATACTCGAGCAATGTATTGAGAAGATCGTATAATCGTGGGCTTTCAGCAGCTCTATAAATGATTTCATGAAACTTATCGTTCAATTGATTAGATTTCTTAAAGTTTCCTTTGCCATGTTCTTCAGACAGCAGCTTCGCAAGCTTTTCCAAACGTTCTAAATCACGGGGTCTAATTTTAGTAGCTGCTATGCTGCAAATTAGCGCTTCTAAAGATGTCCGTATGACCAAAATCTCAACAATATCTCCCTTTGTGAATCCAGATACCACTACCCCTTTGCGAGGAATATGAGTTACTAACCTTTCCAATTCGAGCTTATGAATTGCCTCACGTACTGGAGTCCTGCTGATCCCCAATTGTTCCGCAATATTACGTTCCACTAGCCTCTGTCCTGGCTCTAACTTTTTGTCCAGAATAGCATTTCTCAGAATAGAAAACACTGAATCTCGGATATGACCCTTGTCATCGAACTTAATGGGTGAAAAATGGTGTGCCACTTCAATGCCCCCTTTAGAATTTTGACAAATATCTATTTTTTAAAGCAATTATAATTCCTTCTATAGTCGAAATGCAAGTGATATATGGTATACCATATTCCAAAAACCAAAGTCTATCTAAACATACGGGGTACTGCGAAAGCTTTTCGCTAGTTCAAACTTCTAAGGTAATAGCCATAACCAAATGATCCCCTCGATCATATAATGAATTCAGGTATTATATTGTTTCGAGGAGGCCAGAACATGTTTAGTTATTGCAAACCTTTATTTTATCCGGTTCAGGTTCAACTTCGTGACCCGGTATTTGGCCAAGTATTATTAGAACATTATGGTGGAAAGGACAGTGAATATTCCGCAGCGTCTCAATACCTAAATCACCGTTCAAACATGCGCAACCGTTATCTTCGCGATCTATTGGGCCTGATTGCTGCAGAAGAAATGGGTCACATGGAAATGATCGCCGTCGCTATCAACAAGTTAGGTGGGCCACCCCTATGTTATGTTAATTCTCAAGGCATCCCCTGGAATATCAGTTATGTCGATCAAAGTTTAGACCCTATCGCAATGCTACAAGCTGACGTGGAAGCAGAGGTTCGGGCCCGAATATTATACAATAAGCATTTTACGATGACCAATGACCCGGGTCTTAAAAAAATGATCAGTTTCTTAGGTAGCAGGGAAGATGTTCATAAACACCTTTTCCAAAAGGCTCAGATGATGATTCAACAAGGAGCAGCTCCTGAACAATTTAATGAATTACTCTCCGAATATAAAATGAGTCTACAAACGTTTGAGTAATAGCTAATGAATCAAATACACAAAAATAAAGACAAACTGTATCTAGTCATGATACAGTTTGCTTTTTTTCTCAGCCATATTAACACAATATCTTTCTTGCCCATTGAGAGAAAAACTTTTAAATTACAAAATCTTTAATTATTTACTTCCTAAATGTTCTACAAGTGATAAATCGAGTTCCTGTTCTCTCACTAATTTTCGTTTAATTTGGGATTGAACTGCCACTTCAAAAATTAGTGGATAGATCTTCTTTACCAATTCTGAGGGAAGTTCTAATTCATTGCTAAGTTTAATAAGGCGCTGTATAACTTCTCTTTCCCGCGGGCTATCTTTCACACGATCCAGTCGTTTTTGATCCGCTATTTTATTGACGATTTGCATCCGCGCCGCTAGTTGTTCGATAATCGTTTGATCAATGTCGTCAATTTGATCTCGCAAAGATTCAAGAGTCTCCTCATTCTTATGCACACCATGGACAAAGATTCGATTTACTGATCTAGCAACGACACCCAGTTCCCCTGCAAGTTGAATAAACTGTTCAGGGTGCAAAGACTGGGGCCCATCGCTAACTGCTTCGGCAGGATTAGGATGCATCTCAATTAATAAACCATCCGCACCAGATGCAATGGCAGCCTTAGACAAGGATGCAATCAGGTCTCTTCTACCCGCAGCATGACTTGGATCGACAATCACTGGTAAATGTGAAAGCTCTTTGGCGACCCCGACGGCACTGATATCTAAGGTATTTCGAGTACTGGGTTCATACGTGCGAATTCCTCGTTCACAAAGGATAACATTAGGGTTGCCAGCGGACATAATATATTCAGCCGCTAACAGCCATTCTTCAATCGTAGCAGATAAACCTCGTTTAAGGATTATCGGTTTTTTAATTTTTCCTGCCATTTTAAGAAGCTCAAAGTTTTGCATATTCCGCGCACCAATTTGAATAATGTCAATCTGATCAACTACCAACTCGAGACTTGGAGCATCAATCACCTCAGTAACACAAAGCAAATCCTGTTCTTTAGCTGCTTGCACCAAATAATTAAGCCCCTCCCGTCCTAACCCTTGGAAACTATAGGGGGAAGTACGAGGTTTGAAAACCCCACCACGTAGAATCTTGCCTCCCGCTTTTTTTACAGTCTCAGCTGATTGACTCATTTGGATGCTTGATTCGACAGCACAGGGTCCACCGATTAAAATAATTTCTTTACCTCCAATAGTTACTCCTTTAACTTCAATCGCACTGCGTTCCGCCTTCAGTCCTGCTAATTTCAAATCTTTCATAGTAATTTCCTCCCAAATTTTAATCAAAAAAATCCACGGATCATCCCTCCACAGGGACGAAAGCCGTGGACTTCCGCGTTACCACCCATTTTGGCCAAAATTGGCCCTCTCAACAAAAGGTACAGACTATCAAACTCGTATTTGTCGAATGTAGTTAGTTCTAACAAAATAAAAAACTTCTCATCCCATGTAGGGACGAGAAGTTATATCTCGTGTTACCACCCAACTTAGCCAAAATGGCCACTCAACAAAGGTACGGGAATAATACCGATACCCCCTTCCTGTTAACGGTGAAGAACCGTCCTAGCCTACTTGTTTTTAACGTTAAGCCGGAAGCTCGGGAGGGAACTTCACCTATCATCACACATAGAAGAGTTTTCAGTCGAGACTCTTCCTCCCTGAAAGGTAATAAATAGACTACTTTTCTCCGTCGTCGCCTTTAATAATTTAGTTATTTGTATTATAACACCAGATAAAATTTTGTCAACCAGTATTATAGGAAAAAACAGAGCCCGAAATTTCCGGGCTCTGTTGGATGACTTATTCACGTTCTACTTAGGATTTAGACTAAGCCAATAAGGCTGTAGCGATTGTAACCAATGCCAACGGCAGTATTTTTACTTGTCAATCAGTCTGAATTTGCCATGAACTTCATCTCAAAACATAGTATAACCTATTTATTAAGTTTTATACTTTTTCCTAAAAATTATTTTCCTTAGTCAATCCAACGGTCTAACTTAACTCATGAACAAACAATCCACTTCTAAGTTTAGGTTCAAACCAAGTCGATTTTGGGGGCATCAATTGACCTGCATCAGATACTTCAAACAACTCGTTTATCGAAGTCGGGAACATCGAAAAAGCAACCTTCATATCACTATTGGTCCTTTTTTTCAAGTTCTTTAAGCCCTCTTATTCCGCCGACAAAGTCTATTCTTTTGTCGGTCCTTATATCCTTAATATTGAGAATTGGAGTTAGTAAATGATTTTGAAGTAATGCGACATCAAGTCCATTAACAGGATCGTTTGAACGGGTCTCATCTTTTGCCGTTAACTTATACCATACTCCTTCTAAATACATCCCAAATGTAGCCTTTTTTATAGGTTTATATGCTTCTAACCCCATCGCTTCAACTGTAAAAACTTTAGCTACTTCATTTAAAAAGCCTTCATCACTATTGCCATTTAAATCTTTCACCACTCGGTTATAGTCCAGGATCATCAACTGATCATGCGGGAAAAGCACCGATAGGAAAAAGTTAAATTCTTCGTCTCCAGTATACCCCGGATTTTCTTTTCTTCTTTTTAAGCCAACTTTTACCGCTGAAGCAGTTCTATGGTGTCCATCTGCAATATAGATACTCTGTATTGTTTTAAATTCTGTATAGATAGTTTGTATATTGCTTTCACTATCTATTTTCCACACCATATGTTTGACTCCATCCTGAGCGACAAAATCATATACTGGAGATTCCTTCTTGATCACATCTACCACTTGATTAATTTTTTCCTGAGAACGATACGCCAAAAATATCGGCCCAGTTTGAGCGTTACAACTATCTACATGGTTTATTCTATCAAGTTCCTTGTCTTCTCTCGTTTTCTCATGCCTTTTAATGACATTATTGAGGTAATCGTCAATCGCTGCACATCCCACTATACCGGTCTGAGAACGGCCATTCATCGTTAGTTCATAAACATAGTAACAGTTCCGACCTTCCTTTATTAGGATGCCATCCATTATCATTTCCTGCAAGCTATCTCGTGCTTTCTCATAGACCTTTTCATCATATGGGTTAATGTCCTTATTAAATTGAGTCTCTGCCCGATCAATTTTCAAGAAAGATAAAGGTTCTTTTAAAACTTCTTCTAAAGCCTCTTGACGATTATAAACATCATAGGGAAGTGCAGCCACTTTACTGACAACATCTTCTCTAGGTCTTAGCGAATTAAACGGTCTAATAATAGCCAATGCTCTTCCTCCACCTATTTAATGATTCTAACTTTTAATACTCCGTCGATTGCTCTAAGCTTCATTGCTAATTCAGGGGTTGATGGGGACTCGAAATCAAGTACAGTGTATGCATACTTTCCTTTGCTTTTATTAATCATGTCGGGAATATTAATGTTTTCTTTGGCGAAGGTTGATGTAAATTGACTTAACATGTTCGGTATATTCCTATGATTAATGGCGATCCGTCCAGTATGTGTACAAATCCCCATATCACAGTTAGGAAAATTAACCGAATTCTTGATATTCCCATTTTCAAGGTAGTCCATTAATTGCTGAACTGCCATAACCGCGCAGTTATCCTCTGATTCACTCGTCGAAGCTCCTAAATGAGGAATGGTAATAACTCCGTCGACGCCGCACACCTTGGGATTTGGGAAATCTGTGACATATCGACCGACTTTTCCAGATTTCAGGGCTTCAATCATATCCTCATCAATCACCAAAGAATCTCTAGAAAAGTTTAGTATTTTAACTCCATCCTTCATGATCGCAAAGGTCTCTTTGTTGAACATTCCCTTAGTTGAATCAGTTAAAGGTACATGGACTGTAATAAAATCACATTCTCGATAAATCTCTTCTAAAGACTTAGTGGGTTTAATAAATTTGGAAAGCCTCCAGGCGGCATCCACTGAAATAAATGGGTCATATCCGTAGACTTCCATCTCAAGTTTATTCAGGGCGTTAGCAACTAAAACTCCAATTTCTCCAAGTCCTATGACTCCTAGTTTTTTCCCTTTAATTTCTGTTCCAGCAAACTTTGATTTATTTTTCTCCACCAGTTTTGCAACCTCTGGATCCTGTTGACAAGAATTTACCCAGTTAACTCCTCCGAAAATGTCACGCGAGGCAATAATTAAGGAAGCAATGACAATCTCTTTAACTCCATTCGCATTAGCACCTGGGGTATTAAAGACGACAACACCACTTTCAGCACATTTGTCCAAAGGAATATTGTTAACACCCGCTCCCGCTCTAGCTATAGCCTCTAACGAATGGGGTAACTCTAATTCATGAACATTAGAACTTCTAACGAGTACTGCATTTGCATCCTCTAAACGATCCACCATTTGATAATGATCAGTTAATAGGTCCAACCCCACATTAGCAATCGGATTTAAACAATTAATTTTAAACATTAAAACTTCCACCCCTTATTTATTCTCTTCTTCAAATTTTTTCATCAGTTTAACTAAAGCCTTTACCCCTTGAATTGGCATGGCATTGTAGATACTTGCTCTCATACCACCCACCGTTCTATGTCCCTTTAAGTTTTCAAATCCAGCAGCCTTTGCTTCTTTAATAAATTTAGCATCCAGCTCATCGGAGCCCGTTACAAAGGGGACATTCATTAAAGAACGGTCCTTCTTGACAACGGTACCTCGAAATAATCTACTGGAATCAAGGTAATCATATAAAATTGTAGCTTTTTCTATGTTGACTTTTTTCATCGCCTCGAGCCCACCCAGCTTTTGAACCCACTTAAATACCTTACCGCAAATATAAATCCCATAGGCTGGAGGGGTATTATACAGAGATTTATTATCGGCATGAATCTTATATTTCAACATCGTTGGAGTCCCAGGTAAGACATCCTCTCTAATTAAATCTTCACGAATGATCACCACAACGACTCCCGCAGGACCAATATTTTTTTGAACACCTGCAAAAATTAGGCCGTACTTTGTGACATCAACAGGTTCAGAAAGAATATCTGAGGACATATCAGCGACTAAAATTTTGTCCCCGGTTTCTGGTAATTCATGATATTTAGTTCCATAGATGGTATTGTTATGGCATATATAGACATAATCAGCATCATCCGAAATCTTAAGGTCCTTTAGATCCGGAATATATGAAAACGTCTTATCTTCAGAGGAAGCAATGACATTGATCTTGCCATATATTTTCCCTTCAGAGATCGCTTTTTTTGCCCATTGCCCCGTGTTAATGTGATCGGCCACTCTATTTTTCATTAAGTTCATGGGAATCATGGCAAACTGTTGAGATGCTCCGCCTTGAAGGAATAGAACCTTGTAATTATCAGGAATTTTCATTAAATCCCTTAATGTGTTTTCTGCATCCACTATAATTTGTTCAAAAGCCTTCGAACGATGACTCATCTCCATTACGGACATGCCCGTACCGTTGTAGTCTAACATCTCCTCTGCTGCTTCTTTAAGCACTTCTTCCGGTAATACTGCAGGACCTGCCGCAAAATTATAAACTCTTGTCATAAAAAATCCTCCTTCTTCTATTTAAAAACGTACCTTAACATACTATTAATGCGTCCTTAAATTTGAGCTCAATACCACTAATTTGTAACTCCCAAAATACTCCTCCCTTTTAAAATTATTAATAAAATGTTTAAAATTGGGTAATTAGAGAAAAAACAAAACCCACCCCAGCATTGGGGCGGGAATTCCGCGGTGCCACCCAAGTTCTAGTCGATTAAGGTACATGAAAACAGACGCTTAAAATTATAAAAACCCCTCGTCCCAATAAGGGACGAGAGGTTATTCCCGCGTTGCCACCCATGTTGCCTAAATCGGCCAACTTATGTCCGCTTTATCGGGCGGAACCCGTCACAATTCATCATTGGCCACTCCAGGATGGAATCCTTAAGCTCTGTAGACTGACTTGCACCAACCGTCAGTTCTCTTAACTCTATGAGCTAGGGACTTCCCTTCATCGTGTTAAGTATTATTTTTTGGATTATATAGATATTAATTGATTCGTGCCTGCATGTCAAGTCTTTATTTTCGATTTTCACGCTAAAAATCCTAGAAGATATTGGTTCATCCAGCCCCTGAGTAAAAAACGATGCTTGTTTATAACCTAGGGTCAACGGGTTCAGCCTCTAAGGCCAAGGTGGCCAAAACACATTCATGAACTCTTGAGATTGGTTCCTTGTCAACAAAACGTTTGACCCCTTCTATCCCTAAAGCAAACTCCATTAAAGCATGACGTTGCTTGCGGCTGACATTGCGCTGTTTTAAGCGGGCTAAATTCTCAGGTTGTAAGTAATCAATGCCATAAATGATATGAAGATAGTTTCTCCCCCTGGCCTTAATTGCAGGTTGGATCAAACGTCTTTATCATTCCGAGCAATATAAGTGTCCGGCTTAACTACAAATCTGGACTGTTTTTTTACTAGTTCAATCGGATCATGAGTAACAAACAAGATCACTTCCACTTCTGTTTCCGTGAAAATCGTATAAGCTAGACGAACAAGATACCCTTTCTCGGCCCGGTCATAAAGATTTTGGGGATTCTTGGCTAGGAGAAACGATAAGGCCTTAGCCCCTTCCCCCGCTGCCTTAATTACTAACTGCACGGAAAAAACTCCTTATCAACTCATACTTTCCTTTAGTTATGCCCCAAAGGGTTGAGAGACATGAACTTATGATGTAGCCAATGTTCTACTAACGATCTGCTTCCTGTTAACGTTCTTCCTGACTTAACCATAGATCTTAATGCCATCATCCAAGTTTTGAGCGAAGAGTAAATGACTAAACCCTTCTTTTTCGAGTTAAGTTAAGTGAGGGTTTTTATATTCCAGCTGAACTTGAAAGAGGGGATTGAATTGGCACAATGCGAAAAGTGTAACGTTAATGTTTCGAAAGAGGATTTGTATGAAGACCATGGTTTACAAATCTGTGAGGATTGTAAGATGAAGAATGCTGTGTCTCCCCCTGAATCCTGCGCAAACATGAAAAACATGATAAAGTAAAGTGGAATCTGTAGTTTGAAGAAAATTCATTAATAATTGGTGCCCCACTTAACTGAGGCACCAATTATCTCTAACTATTTCTGGAAATTATTATGATCATATGACCAATTAGAAGGAGATCAGAAACTTATGTCGAATTTTTTAAAATTAACAGAATATTATTTTTATTTGTTTTAAATATTGTTATTTATCAATTGTAATAACGCTAATCTAATATGTAGGATCTCGCTTGATAATTAAAATTCAAAGGAGTTGTATAATCATCGATTATGAATTTAGAAATTATTCGGAAATTGTAGTCCATCAAGCACTACAAGAATATCTCCGTAATAACACAATATCCTGCTCTTGTAAACGCTGTATCGCTGATATAATGGCACTAACCTTAAACCGTTTACCAGCACGTTATTTTGTTTCCTTACGAGGCGAACTTATTATGAAATCGGAATCACATGTCCTTTCAGACCAAGTGCATGTAATGGCGGAAGTTGTTCGTGCTGTCCAACAAGTCAGCGCTAGACCTTTACACACGCTTGACTAAACCACCCTAGCGATGTATTAACCAAAATGTTTTTTGATTCACAAAAAGTGAAACGCCGGTCAAGGTTAACAGTTACCTTGATTGGCGTTTTTCACATTATGGAACATTGTTTATGCAAAACTTATTTGGTTAAATCTTCAACAATAGCACTAAATGCTACTGGGAGAGGGAAATTGCTTAAGTCCTGAAGCGAAACCCAGCAACTATTATCGACGGACTGAAAGACTTCCCTTGGATCGAACAGATATTTCCCGTCCAGTTCTCTTAGCAACGAAACTCCCGTCGACTTTGTTCCAATCGATTCAGGCAATTCCGGTAAGTCGAGCGGATCAGTAAGTTTGATCGAATCGGGCAGACTAGGTAGATCAATTATTGTCCAGATAATTCTCCACCGTCTATGACTAAAGGTGTACCATACCGGGCCTTGCAATGGTAATCCCTGCGCAAATCGATCTTTCACTCGTCCGTCAAACGACCGTACAGCTATCGCCTTTTTATAATAATCAAAGATCTGACTTAAATTAAAGATAGGGATACCCTCTTCCATGACCTTGTCTTCAGACAATTCGACGCCGGGAAACTCCCACAAGTCAGCGAGCAGCCCACTGGAAGGACGTTTTTGTAGGTAAATTTGATCCCCTATACGTAAGACAAAGGTCAAGCGGGTCAGCACCTGCCGCTGAGCTTTGGGCTTTTTTACGGGATAGCGCAGGACTTCACCCTGCAAACACCCCACACAGAGTTGAGCCAGCGGGCAGTTGCTACAGTCTGGTTTTGTCGTTATGCAAATCATAGCTCCTAATTCCATTAATGCTTGGTTAAAGTCGCCTGGCTGATCATCGGATTGCCAAACTGCCAAATGGTCACTAAAGTGGCGAAAGCTACGAACTGTCTCAACTGGTTCAGACCAAGCTAACAATCGAGATACCACTCGTAGGACATTGCCATCGATTGCCGCCACACTCTGACCAAACGCAATACTGGCTATTGCTCCGGCAGTATATTTTCCGATCCCTGGCACTCGAAGAAGTGAATCATAATCCTCAGGCATCTTCCCTCCGCAGAAATCGCAAATATATCGGGCCCCTTCCCACATTCTTCGAGCTCTAGAATAGTACCCCAGCCCACTCCAGATTGTCAGGACGTCTTCGAGATTAGCTTTTGAGAGTTGTTCTACATTGGGAAAACGTTGCAAAAATCGTTCATAATAGGGTATGACCGTTTTCACCTGAGTTTGCTGTAGCATGACTTCGGATACCCAAATAGCATAGGGGTCACTCGTCTTCCTCCAAGGCAAATCTCTTTTTTCTACTGTATACCAAGTTAGTAATCGTACAGACAGACTCTGATCTTGGGCTATATCTATTAAGCTATCGTAGGATGCATCCATCTTGTGTCATCTCCTATAGTTGCCATAAAGTCTTAGGCCGTCCTTTGTTATATTAATTGTGCATGCATTATTTCAGATAACGGAAATCAAAACATGTAACCTGTCCCCTTGGTTCACACATGTTGTTTCACTAAACAAGGAACCTGTCCCCTTGTTTCATGCAAACAAGGAACCTGTCCCCTTGTTTCACACTAAACAAGGAACCTGTCCCCTTGTTTCATGCCCTTGTTTCATGTCCCCTTGGTTTACTTATTTCTTATTGATTAGTATCAATCCTACAATGCAAAATACTGCCCCTATAATCTGGTTAATCGCAAATCCCTCTTTGTAAAACAGAATTCCTATGGGGATAAGCATAATCGCGAGAATAATATTGGCCACTAAGGAACCGACACCTAAATTCCATCCCACCCTATACGCAAACAGATATCCTAGTTCAAGTCCGACAATTGCTCCACCTAGGGCAAAACTAGTCCAATTCAACTCATAAAAGGATTGAAAAAAGCCCTTATCCGTTTTATAAAATGGAAACGCAACTAGAGTTAAAATTGCTGCAGTCAAGTAAGTAATCAGCAACGCCGAAAAGGGGTTAACACTCTGAGGTGTCGATTTCTGGCAAACATTATAGACGATATTTGACAAAACAATAAGAGCAATCGGGAACATATACAGAACCATAAATTCAACCTCAACAATCATTTGGTATTTGGTGCAAGATGTCAATTAAACATCCGTCCAGAATCTCTTCATTGCCGTACGGATACTATCCGGATTTGTGACAAGGCCAACTTCTTTCCATTCTTCTGGAAAGAGCCTCTTATATGACGATTGAGAAAAACGCTCATCGATCAGCAGAACCACCCCTCGGTCTCTTTCAGTACGAATAACCCTCCCTACAGCTTGTAAGACCTTATTGAAACCTGGATACATATACGCAAATTCGAAGCCTTGCCTACTTGCGGATTCATAATATGAGCGAATAATTTCTCGTTCTGAGCCTATCTGTGGTAGTCCAACTCCCACAATCACTGCTCCGGAAAGTTGATCTCCGATCAGATCAATGCCTTCGCCATAAATCCCACCCATCAGCGCAAAACCGACCAAGGTCTGCTCGGGATTTGAAGCAAAGTTTGCTAAAAATTCTTCCCGGGCTTCTTCTGCCATACCTGGAGTTTGGCAGATCACTTGAACGTGTTGGTTTTGTTCACTAAACCTGAGATAAATCTCATTCAGATAAGCATAAGAGGGGAAATAGACCAGATAGTTTCCCTCTTTATAAGAAATGGCAGCATTAATGGCTTCAGCAACAAGATCATACGACTGAACACGCTGTTTATACTTGGTAGAGATATGGTCCTGAATAAGCAGACAAAGGTTTTCAGAGGGAAAGGGCGACGTTAGCTTTAACTTATATGAGGTTTCCTCGCCACCCAAAATGTTCATATAATAGTCCATCGGGCTCAAAGTAGCCGAAAAAAGCACCGTCGCCCGCCCTCTCCCCAAGGCTTCTTTTAATCGAACCGAAGGGTCAAGGCAAAACAGTTTTACCCGAAAATCATCTCGAATTGGCTGATGATAACTAACATAATGACTATCATAACTTTCAGAGGTCCGAATAAAACTTAAGGCTTGAAAATAGTGTTCGACAAATAGTTCCTGCCAGGAAAAAGGTCGTTCATTAATTTTCAGAACACGTTCAGCCTCTTTGACAAACTGTCTCAACGCTTGGAGCAACTTGGTAGGAAGCTCCTTTTCCACACGTTCTCCGTTACCCCCGGTTTCAGAGCACAGCTTTTTCTCTTTGACTAAGGCGGAATTAACTTTACTTAAGCTTTTCGTTAACCTCGGATCGTCCTCTTTCGTGAGCCTCTTAAGTTTTAACCAAGATTCCTTGTTAACTTCTGCTGAAAACATTTCCCTTGCCCGATCTACTAGGTTATGAGCCTCATCGACTAAAAATGTGTACTCTCCTCCTTCGAGGAAAAACCTTCTTAAGTACACCCGAGGGTCAAAAACGTAATTATAATCACAAATCACGACATCCGCCCAATTTGCCATTTCCAAAGAGAATTCAAAGGGGCAAATTGAGTGTTTGCGTGCATATTCTTCAATTACATGACGCGTCCAAGCATCCTCCTTAAACACATCTTCCACCGCTGTTCGTATGCGATCGTAAAATCCCTGTGCATAAGGGCATTCCTCAGGGAGACATGTCGACTCGGGGAGAAAACAAAGTTTACGTTTCGCTGTCAAAGTCAAAAACTTGATTGATAACCCTTGCCTATGCAAATCGGATAGGGCTCTTTCGGCAACCGTTCGGGTAATGGTTTTTGCTGTAAGATAAAAGATCTGAGTCGTTAACCCTTCGGCCATAGCCTTAAGCGCAGGAAATAAGGTTCCCATCGTCTTGCCGATACCAGTAGGAGCTTGGGCAAATAATTTTTGTTTATGTTTGACTGTTTGGTATACTGCAACCGCCAATTCCCGTTGTCCCGGTCGGTACGACCCGAAGGGGAATTGCATCTCGCGAATACTAGAGTCTCTCGCCTCTGACCATTCTTTTAAATGATATGCCCATGCCAGATAGCGCTCGACTAAGTGAAAGAAAAACTGCGAAAGCTCTGTCTTTGAAAAGCTATTCCTGAATTTCTTAGTTTTGGCGGTATCAAGTTGAAAGTAGGTTAGCTGAATATCCACTGTTTCTAAGCCCTCTTGAACGGCATACATAAAGCCATAGCACTGAGCTTGTGCCCAATGTAAATCGTTAAATGTTTCATCGATAAGATCTAAATCCAGCGAGGTTGTTTTTATCTCATCGATGCAGATCCCAAAATCGTTCTTAATAACGCCATCTGCACGCCCCTTGATTTCGAGAGAAAGATTTGCTCTTTCATCACCCTTGAGTTGTGAGTCCAACTTGGAATACACATAACTTAGCGTTACTTCCGGGACATACTCTGCTCCACTTATTTTTTGAACATACTGATGGGCCTTGGTCCCTTCTTGAGCTCGTGAAGCCCCGATCGAACCCGGCTGTAAATCTCCGTGCATAAGCACAAACTCAACGAGATTTCGGACCGATACTTTGAAACAAGGAGTTGGTTCTGATGCCTCTGCGCCATCTTTTTTCATTTTTTCACCTATTTATCTTTCACAGAGCGAAAAAAATCGCTCCATCAATATGCTCCTTGACATCTTTTTTATTGGGTAAAGTGAATTTGATAAGGACGAAGCCTTTTGCCTTATTAGCTCAACATATTATAACACATCGAAAGGGCAACCTTTGTAATCGAACCGGAGTTTCGTCTCCGCTTATATGAGTTTTTCACAACAAAAAAACTCTCCTTTTCTAAAAATGACTTTATCGATCACTTCGTATCCCTGTTGATTATAAAAACCTACTGCTCTAGGATTCTTAACAAAAACATCTAATCTAATTGCCTCATATCGTCTATTTTTCGCTAGTTCCTCAACATATCTTACTAAACGTTTGGCAATCCCTTTTCCTTCATGGTGTGGATGAACCATTAATCTGTGAATGACCGCAACATTTTCTCCCTCATATCCCCATCGGATTTCTTTGTATTCCGGATCTTGATAATCATTTAAGACAATACAAGCTATTACTTCCTCTAAATTATTATCCACTACAAGGTATAACGATTTATCTCTTATATCCTCCAAGAAGTCTTTTTTATTTGGATAAACTTCATCCCATTGATCTATTAAGTTTTTCGTCATGTTTTCTGAACAATATTTACATAAACTCAGAACTTCTTCTAGGTGTCTTTCAGAAGCTTGAATAATATCCAACTCTACTCACCTCCAAATCGGAAAATCACAAAATGTTGCACAAATAGCTGAAAGTTCATTTCTCCATTTTCATCCTAATTCCTCCTTGACGGTCGATTTCAATGTTTTGTTCTGAATCACAAGCAAGGTTACGTTACAGTTCCTTAATGAGACAAGTTGAGACTTACTTTTTTTGCAAATTTTCTACAATTTTGGGTAACATAATCTATGATCTTGTCTTAGTTCTAGGGAAGGATGGGTTAATTTGAGTTTTAGACTCCCATTTTTAGACCGTGCCCGCGGTTTGATTATGATTTTTATGGCTCTAGACCATGCCTTATTTTTTTGGAGTGTTGGACGAATTAATAATGAAGGATTACCACGTCTAGTTAATGGTATCGTTTCCTATAATCCAATTGTGAGCTCAAATAACTTAGCTTTAATAGTCATGCTTTCAGCAAATATCTGTGCGCCAGGATTTCTTTTTATTGCCGGGTATGTATTAGCTGGTTCTATTAAAAAGCGTCAAGCAAATGGACAATCCAGCTCGAATATTGACCGTCTGTTATGGCGAAGAGCGCTAACTTTGATAGCTTTTCAACTGTTTATAGTTTCCCCAGCATTTTATCTACCTACAATAGTACAAGCCCAAACACTTACCATCGTTACTTTAGGAACCTTTTTATCATTGAGCGTTTTATCAACGATTGCTTTTGGTTTCCTTATTTTTACACTTGGGCGTCATATATCTCCTTGGACTCTAGCGGGGATATCTGGGTTCTTTTATCTTTTCAGTCAACTGTCTCTACCCTTTTTTACAACGATTTTCCCTGAAAATCAAACTTTATTACAGGTTTTTGAAACTATTTTTATTTTACCTATTCCCTTCTCTGCAGAACGTTTTGTGAATAATAACTTCCCCTTGATTCCTTGGTTTTTACCTATGAGCCTTGGCTGGCTCTATGGAACTACCTATGCTAAGCAACGTGGCGTTGCTTACGAGGCAAAACGATTTGCGATGACTGGGATTTGTAGCTTGACGCTTTTTTTAATTCTACGTTTATTGAAAACAGGGGATTACCTTCCCTCAAATGGGACCTTTCATGGCTTTATGGGCCTTTCTAAATACCCCCCTAGTCTAGACTACATGCTTTTAAATCTAGGGCTTCTATTCATCATGTTTTTCTTGTTAGACAAACTGCCAAAGTTCTCAAAAATAGGGCGGATTCTGGAGAACTTTGGCCAAACTCCCCTTCTCTTTTATAACGCACATCTCTGGCTTTATGCAGCAATACCAGCATTACTTCAGAACTTTAATGCCTATTCTCTGACGCAAGGATTTGGAATTTGGCTCATAGGTTTATTTATTTTATATCCACTGTGTTGTTTTTATTTGGCAAAACAATCCTCCGCCAGAATCCTTAAACGTAAAGTGGGATTTACTCAGGGAGCTAAGCCCGTTTGTATAAAGAAAACTTGGCTGGCGCCCGAAGACACTGTCTTCGCACGTGTTAGCTTAGCGGAGCGAAGACACTGTTCTTCGCACGTTTTAACCTTCTTGCAGCCTTGGCGAAGGCGGCCGCCTTAGTTGCCCTTATGCGCTGGCCATGACGATAAGCGGATGAGCTTATCGCCACACTGCAACTCACTACGCATACTCCAGCAGTGTGGATTGGCCGAGTGTCCCTGTAGCCAAGACTCGAACAAGGATGTTCGAGATTAGAGCGCCGCCATGGATGGCAAGGCGCCGTGATGGCGAGAAGGGACCTTCCAGAAAGTATATAACGAAGTTATACTTTCTGACTAGTAAAATAAAACTGAAAGCTCTTTTGTACCCTTATGGGAAGGACTGAAACAATGATCACGAAACATTCCTTTCAAATCTGTTCATTAATCATAGGATTCTGTTTTATTATTGTTCCAAACCATTCTACTCATTACCCCTGGATCTTATTAGCCTTCTCCTTTTGGGGCGTGCGACATGATCGTTTACAGAATTCCGGGAAGCACTTCTTAGAGGTTGGGGTTCCCCTGGTTCTTTTTCCCATCCTGATGTGGAAATACTTCCCACCAATCTGGAATGAAGTCGTTTATTGGCAGCTAGGAACAAAAACACACCTTTTAGATTTAAATAATTTTTTTAAAGCAATCCCTTATAATGATGGAGGGATCTTTCGGACCATTCAGACTCCTTGGTTAACAGGCTATTTCCGTTGGATCTATGCTAATGGGTTTGCACTCCCCGTACTCATTCCTGTTTTTCGTTCTTTTCTAGCCAAAGACTCTTTGAAAATGTTTCGTTACTGTTTATCGGCTCATGTATTACAATTTATATTAATCTTTCCCTTCTATTTATCGATTACCGTAAAAGAAGTCTGGTATGTTCTGAGCGATCCCGACGGTATGGCTCGCCATCTTACACCAAATGACGCCGCAGTTACAGTAGTCAATTGCTTTCCTTCAATGCATACTTCTGTGGCATTCGCTATGCTCTTACTTGCTTGGAGAGAAAAAGATAGACTTTTCCGCGGGGTTTGGACAGTTTTCTGCCTTTCAATTATTTATTCCACGCTTTATCTTGAAATTCACTGGATAACCGATGTAATTGCAGGCATTCTTCTGGCAATAACAGCTGTCAGACTTGGAGATTGGGTTATATCCTCCTTCTCTTTATTCAAGGAAAAAAATCGTGGACAATCTAGCCCTACCTATTCACTTAAGTGTGAGTCGAAGACAAAATCCGAGTCTCAGGCTTAGGTTTAAATCAGATCTTAATCTTAATGTACAGGCAAATACAGATACAGATACAAAAGTAACTACAAATCAAGTTCCAGGCTCAAGTCATAGCCCTAACTTAAATCCAAACTTAAATCCAAATTAAACTATATGTTTCTCATTATAGAAGACGTGGAAACAAGATCAGCTCTGTTTCCACGTCTTCTATAATTCATTATCGGTTTCAATTCTTTATTATCGGTTCCAATTCTTCATGACTTCTATCAACAATCTCCTAAGATTCAGGTGGGGTTTTTACCCCCTCTAAATCTTAGATCATGTTATCCAGGAGCTTAGCGCCACTTATCACGCGAAGGACGGTCATAGAGCGCCTAGTAGTTAAAAAATTGCCATAGCACTGAGGCCACTAATAATCCCTATTAAGATAACTGAACCTGTTACAAAGAAGAGGATTCGTGTACTAAATGTCCTCTTAACAATCAATAGTGAAGGTAGGCTTATGGCTGGTAATGTCATCATTAGTGCTACCGCTGGACCTACACCAAGTCCGAATGCCATCAAGGTTTGAACAATTGGGATCTCAGCTGCGGTAGGAATAATAAACAAGGTACCTGTAACTGCTAAGAAAATAATCACTAGTAAACTATTAGCCCATTCTGGACTTATAACCGGAAATAGCCAAGCTCTTACCGCGCCAAGTATAAATACCGTCGCGATATAGGCAGGAATTGTATCTAAAATCAGTGGCCACAACGCTTTCATCCATCGAACAAAAAAGTTCTCTTTAATCGGAGTTAGTGACATCGATGGTATTACTTCTTCATGCAAGTTTAGGTCTTGATCGTTCGTCAAATAATTGGCGAAATAGGCAATACCAAAGACTAAAATAAGACCGGCTATGACTCGAAGTAAAGCAAATTTCCAAGATAGAACAAATCCCATAAAGATAATCGTAGCAGGATTAAGGACTGGGTTACCCAACCAGTAAGCTAAGGAAGAGCCCACAGATGCCGAACTTTTACGTAAACCAACCGCTACTGGTGCCGCACAGCAAGTACACATCATTGACGGAATAGAGGCCATCCCCCCAATCAAAGTACTACCGAAAGACGTACTCCCTAGTGCTTTTCTGATCCATTCTCGTGGCAATAGAACTTGAACTAAGGATCCCATTAGCAGCCCAAGGATCACCGCTTTCCAGACTGAGGTGAAATAAGTAGTAGTATAACTCAGAGCAGTTTGCCAAGAGGGACCTGGCGCAGAAGCAATCTTTCCGGATAGAATAGATGACCCGATCGAATGGCTACCTGCTGCTAGAAAGGCCTTATAGTAATATGGTGCCCACTTAACATACCATATCCCACTGATAGCAATCGCCATGAATATTAGGATGGGAATTACAGAGTTCATCTCTATTTTTCTCAATTAATTCTCCTCTTTCTGCTTTGACCTTGCCGTATTCACTAGTCTGTGTGTGAAAACGATAATATAGGTATTAGGTTATGTATTTAATAACCTGTTGTTTATGCAATAAGGTGATTATAGTGATTATAAGCCCGTCCGTCAAGACCAAAATTAACCAAGTCACTGAAACCCTTTCAGCTAAACCTGAACACTTGTAAGGAACATCTACTATTACCGAAGGCGCATGCTTCTCATAGAGTGCTAACCCCCTGAGATTACTAATGTCGAAGGGCTAACTCCAAAAAAACATTGCCGCCCATAGGATGTCTACTTTACTTGAGGGTTTCGAAGAACGAACACTGATTGAAGCTTATGGAAGTGGGGTCTAGAGATTGGATAAAGATGTATGAAAAGTAGATAATCCTCACATCCTTAGGATGACAGAAAATTTGGGTTGAAGGGAGTCTCACTATGAGCGAACTAATTGACAATAAACAACGAAGAGAAACCTTAAAGCAGATTATTCTTGATATCCACCAAAATAAGAGTCCGCGAGAACTTAAAGAAAGATTCCGAGAGCTTTTATCTGATGTGGGTGCCACGGAAATTGCTGTTCTTGAACAAGAGTTAATTCAAGAAGGATTGCCTGCTGAAGAAATTAAGAGCCTTTGTGATGTCCACGTTTCCGTGTTTCAAGATAGTCTCGACAAACAACCTAAATCACAAGAACTTGGGGGCCACCCCGTTCATACGTTTCGCAAAGAAAATAAGGCCATTACCCAGCTTGTTCAGGCAATTCGCCCTATTCTGGAGCAGATTTTGCACAAAAACAACGAGCTTAACTTGGAAGCTAAGCTCGAAGACTGGCACTCTTTACATAAACAATTACTAGAGATCGAGAAACATTATAGTCGTAAGGAGAACATTCTCTTTGCTTATTTAGAAAAACATGGGGTGAGCGGCCCTCCTAAAGTCATGTGGGCTATTCAAGATGACATACGCGCTCAGCTCAAACAAATCTCTCAAGGACTTTCCAACAATAAAGTTGAAACAGACGACCTAACTAAACTCATCCAAACCACAGCCCTCCCAGCCCTACAAGCGATTGAAGATCTAATATACAAAGAGGAAAACATCATGTTTCCTATGAGTATGGAAACTTTAACCGATGGGGAATGGGCTGCTGTGGCTGAGCAGAGTGGCGAAATTGGCTATACTTTGGTGGAACCTGAGCATGGTTGGATTCCTTCTGCTCCACCCAAGCCATCAGTCGATCCAGGAGCGTTTCAAACAAATCCCGTAGGAGGAAAAAACGGACTCCAAGCACTTCTTCCTTTTGAGACTGGTGCCTTAACCCTTGAGCAGATCAGTCTTATCTTTAACCATCTCCCCATCGATATTACATTTGTTGACGAAAAAGATCTTGTCCGTTACTTTTCCTACGGCAAAGAACGCATATTCCAACGGAGTAAGGCCATTATCGGACGCAATGTTAAAGACTGTCATCCACCAGATAGTGTTCATATTGTCACCAAAATAGTGGATGACTTTAAAAGAGGAATACGAGACTCAGCCGAATTCTGGATCCACATGAACGAACAGTATGTCTATATTCAATATTTCGCAGTACGTGATGATGATGGAACTTATCGTGGCACAATCGAAGTGACCCAAGATGTACAAAAAATTCAGACCCTTCAAGGGGAAAAACGCATTTACTCAGAGGAATAATAAATTGAATATCTCTCATGTTTTAGTACGAACTGGATTAGCCCCCTTTACTAAACTTTGTAAAGAGGGCTAATCCTATCAATCTACTCAAGTAAAGTCTATACCCTTAGGAGCTTTTGCTTGCTCTATTTTGCTTGCCAAATGTTTACCCACCCGTTTCTGTGGCAGAAAATCGTACATTCTTAACGCAGCAGTCACAACAAAGAGCACTAGCCCGAACGGTAAGAGCGCCACTGCATACTCCACCAAAGTTGGCGCGTAGTCCCAAGTATTGACAAAAACAGGCATGCCTTCGCTAAATTGCCCAAGGGCAATCGGATAAGCCCAACTTTCTATCCCCGCTCCTGGAATAGCTAAGGTGAGCGGGATGGCATTAAAGGCAGGGAACATCAGCATCATACGGTGAACGAAAACTCCTATGAAGAGGAGGATACTTCCGATCATCAGAGTCTTGAAACTGCCTTTTCCCCGCTTAGTAAAGAAGAAAATCATGGTAAAGGCAGGCAGCAGAAGTTCTGTCGCATAGAGAAGCCCATAGCGACCAAAAACAAGGGACAGGATTTCATTGGCTTCTGGTTTCCCCCACCACCCATGGACGAGCAGGTCAACCGTGACGAAGAAAAAGTGTACTACCAAAGCTCCAGCCACGATAAGGGCCATCGTTTGAAAGGCTTCCTCATACTGATAAAATTTTTCTTTTCCTACAGTAAGAAGAGAAATTACCATGACTAAAGCAGTTCCAGAGGCAACCGCCACAGAAACAAAATCTGGAGGCATCACTGCAGTATTCCACCACCCTCGTGATCCCTGTGTGGCAAAGATCAAAGCCGTCACCGTGTGAATCAATATAGCTACCGGTAATCCAATGAGAGCGACACGTTTTGACCACTTTTTCGAGAGAACTTCAATCTCTTCTTGGGAGCGTTTTTTGGTCCAGTTATTGAAAAAACCACGCCCTTCTTTTCTCCAATCCGGTAAAAGTTGAACATAAACACTTAAAAACGTAATAATAAGGTACGCTGTAATGACAATGACATCCCAAACGAGTGGTGAGGTAAAATTTGGATGAACAAAGATCTTCCATACCCGCTCAACCCGGCCCATATCTGGGAAAATCATGGCCCCTGCACCTAAAATACTGGCGAACGCCGAGAGAGAGGCGATACGGGTAAAAGGCTTTAGTTTCTCAATATTGAAGAGATAGACTGAAGAGGAAACAATCAATCCTCCTGCAGCAACCCCAACAAAAAATGCAAAGGTCGCGATGTATAGTCCCCAGCTAAAGGAATTGCGCATATTAGTCACAATTAAACCCTTGTGCAGTTGGTATCCCCAGGCACCTAAACTGATCAGGATTAAAACAATTGCTAAGCCCATCAGGATATTACTTCTTTTCACGTCAAACCCACCTCCTAGCGTATCGGCTTCGTGGGCGCCAGATAGAATACTTTGGGTGAAGTGCCCAGTTCTTCTTTCAAGCGATACGAAGGCCGTTTTCCGATAAGCTTACTAACTTCTGAATTTGGATCATCGAGGTCTCCGAAAATGCGCACCTTTCCCGGACAGCCTCGAGTACAGGCTGGTTCTTCTCCATTAGCGGTGTATTGCACACAGAACGTACATTTTTCGGCTACTCCTGCTGGCCGATCAGGGGTAAAAACCAATCTACCCTCCTTATCTCGGAAATCGACAGGGTAGCCATACTCATACCCTTCCTTATATCCCACCCGTTCTTTAGCCTTTTTAGGGTCTTCCCAGTTGAATTGTCGAACCCCGTAAGGACAGGCTGCAAAACAATATCGACAACCAATACAACGTTCGTAGTCAATCAAAACCACGCCACGTTCATCGGTATAGGTGGCTCCAGTGGGACAAACCTTTTGGCAAGGGGGATTGTCGCACATTTGACAGGATACAGGCAGAAAATTCATTTGCAAGGCTCCAGCTTTGCCCACCGCGGCTTGGTGAAAGGTACTCCCTGGAGTAAATACTCTATTCCACCACGTCCCTGGCGGCTGTGCGTTATGGGATTTGCAGGCCACCGCACAAGAACGGCAACCAATGCAACGATCCAGGTCTATCACCATTCCAAGTCTCATTGGACATCATCCACCTTTCTCACATCACAGAGGCATTCGTTCCAGGCCGTGTTTGGGGACCACATCCCGGGGACAAAGTAGAGTTCATGGGTCGGCTTAATGAAGGGATAGGTTAAGGAGTTGTAAGACTCCCCCTTTAGATACCGACTCCACCAGCCCTGCTCAAAAACCGCTTGCTTGTGTCCAACCCCTGGATCAATAATTGCGTAAGCTGTGACTTTGCCACGATCATTGAAGATTTCGACGAGATCCCCTTCATTGATTCCCTTTTCTTTGCCATCCTCAGGACTGAGCCAAACTCTCGGCTTCCCCTCTTGAAGCTCATTCATCCAGATGTTATTGGAGTGCGTGGAGTGTACTCGGTAGATAGCATTCCGAGTGACATAGCTAAATTGATACTTTTCTTTATTGAGTGGATTTAAGGCATACTCGCTTTCCTCAAAGGGAGGTTTATGGACTGGAAGCGCCTCGCCCAATTGCTGCATGATATCTTCATCTTTGTAAAGTTCAATCCGTCCACTCTTCACAAACTGTGCTGTTTGTTCAAGTTTGGCAGGCAGGCTGATGGGGGGAAATGGCTTCTTATGCTGGACTTGGTCATAGAATGGAATTTGCCGACCTCCTGGGACATCAGACTTCAAGCGAACTGGGCCTTTTTTCAATTGTTCTAATGTAATCCCCTCAACCTCAGGTCCTCCAGTTTTGAGCAAAAGCTCAATGACCTTCTCTGCTGCAGCTTGCGGATCAAGCTCTGGATAAAAGTACTTTTCAAAATTAGGATTAAGCCTCTTCGCCAGTTCGCGAATAATCCAAAACTCCGGTTTACCCTCATAAAGCGGTTTCACAGCTGGTTGTTGCAGTTGAAGGTATGGATGTACCGGCGTGGCCACAAGATCAGTTTTTTCATACCAAGATACGGCCGGTAAAACGGCATGACTATATTGACACGACGTGGTCATTTGAAAATCAGTGGTCACGACAAATTCTAAGTCTGTTTTTTCTACCATTTCACGGAGTTTATTTGACATGTTATGCTGATCAAACGGATTACCCCAACCTACAACCAGTGCTTTAATCCCATTTTTGGGCCATGAGGCTTTCATGGTTTTAGTCGGGCCATTAAGGACATAAAGAAAGGGTAGCCAATTTTGCTTTTTGCCTTCAGGAACCCACCACTCTGCGACTTTAAAACGAATCCGATACTGACCAGCATACGTGGAAATCCCTGCTCCGGGTTTACCAATATTCCCCGTTAAAATTGGAAGCATAGCTAGCGCTCGTCCCTTAAGATCACCGTGATACCACTGATAATTACCTGCCCCATAAATCACATGCAATGGTTTGTTCTCCACCATTTCTCGAGCAATGCGTACAAGATCCTCTTTATGTATCCCCGCCAGTTTCTCGACGGCATCTGGGGTGTATTGGTTGAGGCTTTCTTTAAGAAGTTGGAACGCAGGTTTGACTTTCACGATTTCACCCGTTATAAGGGTTACGTTCAGAATACCTTCGATCATGATATCTGTGGGAAGATCGAGTTTCTCCGGATGGACCGCTATAAAATGACCGTTATAAGCAACATAGGATTCCCTGTAGGCTGGTATATCTGCTGGTTTGACGAGATCTTTAACCTTATCCGCTTTAAGTCGTTTGCCATTATCCAAGCGCACAAGAAGCGGCAGGTCGGTAAAGGTTCTGATAAAATCCACATCATATAGCTTCTCTTCAATTAAAACCCGCGCCAAACCTAAGGCAACCGCTGCATCGCTGCTGGCGTTAATGGGAAACCACTCATCCGCTTTAGCTGCGGTAGGACTAAAGTTAGGGTCAAAAACCAAAATCTTAGCTCCACGATTTCTAGCTTCTAGCAAAAAATGGGCATCCGGAATTCGCGTGGCTAGGATATTAGAGCCAAAGACCATGACATAACGGGAATTAGTCCATTCTCTCGGCTCGAGTTCTTCGCTCTGCACCCCGAAGGTCATCGGCCAAAACATTGGTAAGTCTCCGTTTTGGTCATAAGCATGATGCATAGTCCAACCTGCTAAAGTTGCTAACCTACTCACTGCCCCTTTTTGGACATACCCAGTTCCGCCTACCTGAAAGAGTACCCCGATCGACTCAGGGCCGTATTTATCAGCTATTTCTTTTAATCGGCCTGCGGTATAATCCAAGGTTTCATTCCACGAAGCTTCTTTAAAATCGCCTGAACCTGGCTTCCCTTTTAAAATGAGAGGCTTTTGCAAGCGGTCCGGGCCATAAATAAGGTTTGTCATGGAAAGTCCTTTCAGGCAACCGCGGGGATTGTACTCCTCTTCTGGATAGTCTGCAGCTTGAATAATGGATTTAATCTGGTCGTTCTCGACAAGAGCATTCATCCCACACGCCCCAGTGCAGTTCGGAGAACACGTTGTGCGAACGTAATTTAGCTGCGGATCAACTTGTTCGGGTATGGCCATCGCCTGCTGAATGAATGACGCCGTACCTCCTGTCCCCACCAAAACGCCCGTAGCCGCAGACACTTTAAGAAATTGTCGACGCGAAAGCTTCAAGTTCTTTCTTTCCACTTTGGACACCTCCACTTGATTGTACTATTTCCAAACGTAGTTCTATGTAGTTGGTTCTTACGCTCAATTAGATCACAATTTCGTTAGTAATTCCGTGAACGCTGTCACACTTAAAATGTGATTTGTTCTCCCGACGTCATGGAGGGCCTGGTAGCGGTTAGCCACCGGATAATCTCATCAATTGAAACTGTGATTCCATCAATTCTATAAGAATTCTGATACCACGGATTAAAAGAGACTCAAACCCTAAATTAAGGGCTTAAGTCTCTTTTAATTGCCTTGTTTTAATTTCGACTATCTGCCGACAATACCCCCGTTTTTCTAAAACATTTCCTTCTTCATTAAATAAACAATACCACCAAAACAAAGGACAACAGACATAAGCACGACAATCACAAAACCATAGTCTGAAGTCTGAAAAGGAATTTTTAGGTTCATACCGAAAAAGCTGGCTAACATAGTCGGTAGAGCTAAAATAATTGTAATCGATGCTAGAAACTTCATGACCATATTTAAGTTATTTGAAATTATAGAAGCAAAAGCGTCCATCATACTACTCGAAATGTTGCTATAGGTTTCAGCCATCTCGACCGCTTGTTTATTTTCTATGATGACATCTTCAAGTAAATCTTGATCCTCTTCATATACTTTCAGGACCTTAGTTCTTAACATTTTCTCCATGACCTTTTCATTGGATTTGAGGGAGGTGGTAAAATAGACCAGACTTTTTTGAAGGTTTAGCAACCTGATTAATTCCTTATTCTTCATTGATTTGTGGAGTGCCAATTCTATTTCGTTCGTTTTCTTTTCAATTTCTCTAAGTAAGGTTAGATATAACGAGGCACTTCTATAGAGGATTTGAAATAGAAACCTTGTCTTCTTATAGGTTTCTATTCCGCGAATTTTCCCACGTGCAAAATCATTAAGGAAATCGACCTCTTGTAAACATACCGTCACAAAATGGTCCTCAGTTAAAATGATCCCGAGAGGAATCGTTTCGTAGATAACCGTAGCATCTTTAATTATGGGAACGTTAATAATAACCAAAATCTGGTTATTCTCAGTTTCAATTCGTGGTCTCTCTTCATCATCCAAAACATCTTTAATGAAATAATCACATTCCATTCCCGTGGTCTTGGTTACTAATCCAATTTCCTCTTCAGTTGGATCAACCATATTTATCCAAGTTCCCTTTTCTTCAAGTTTATTTATATTACAGATGATATCGTCCACCGTATTATACACCGCTAACATTATAACTGCCCTCCACTTCGGTTAAGCAAATCCCAACCAAGCCCCATTTCTAGGTTCTTTAACTCTCCCGACTAGCATGCCATTTTTAAAGTATCTTTATAGCTCTAAGTGCTTGTTAAATTAGCCAATGCTGACAAAGGTAAAATTTCTGACAAAAGAAGAGTCTTCTTCTACTGAAGCAGAATAGCTATAAAAAGTTTCGTTTATCGCAAGGTATTTCTCTATAATAGTCGAATCTATTATAAGTAATATTGAGAGAATGAGGACTTGATATGTGGGGTTTTGGCAAAAGAGATTTTGTTTTATTCTTATTGGCGAGTGCTGTGATCGGAATTACGCAAAGCATCGATACTTCATTTTTTAACAACTTTCTAAGTGATACTTATCATGTAACCATTTCTCAGAGAACATTCCTGGAAATCCCCCGGGAATTTCCAGGCTTTGCAGTTGTCTTTGTAACGGGTCTTTTGTTTGCTTTTGGAGACGTTCGGACAGCCGCTGTAGCGAACCTTCTCGGTGGATTAGGGGCTCTCGGTCTCGCATTCTGGTCACCTGAATACTTACCTATGATTGGCTGGTTGACAGTCTACAGTATGGGGCAACATTTGTTTATGCCTATGTCCAATAGTATAGGAATGAATTTAGCCTCTGATGGCCAGATGGGGAGAAGATTAGGTCAGATCAACTCTGTCAACACAGCCGTCTTTTTAGCGACCAGTTTGGCTACAGCCCTCCTTTTCAGGTATATTAAAATCGACTATCATTTGGCCTTCGCAATTTCGGCAGGAGCCTTCTTTCTCTCGGCTGTACTCATCTTAATGATGAAACCACACACGGGTAAGAGAATCGGTAAGCGGTTTGTGCTGCGCAAAGAGTATAGGGTTTTTTATGGATTAAGCATCCTCTTTGGCGCAAGGAAACAGATCTTTGTCACCTTTGGGCCGTGGGTACTCATTAAGGTATTTGGACAGGGTGTGGCGACCTTCGCTATCTTAAGCTTTATCATAGCGGGACTTGGAATTCTTTTTAAGCCGTTTATCGGGTACCTGATTGATAGTAAAGGCGAACGATTTGTTCTGGCGGGAGAAGCGGTGTCTTTAATCTTTATTTGTTTAGGTTATGCTTTTACTCAAGGGTTACTAGGAAATTTGGGTCTAGGAAAAATTGCGCTTTACGTCGTCTGTGCATTATTTGTTCTCGATCAAATGCTGGCGTCCGTGAGCATGGCCAGAGCCACCTATGTTAAGAAAATCGCCTTAAATAACGAAGATGTTTCTCCAACTTTATCCATGGGGATAAGCATTGATCACATAGTCTCAATGTTTGTGCCATTTCTGGGTGGGTTTATCTGGACTGTTTTCGGCTATGAATACGTATTTATGGTTGGATCTGCTATTGCAGCCCTCAATCTACTTTTAACGACTAGAATGAAGACGTCAAGTAGTCAACCCGCTAATGAAGCTATCGTATAAGTATGTTCTCAGTGATAGAGACTCTATCTAACCCAAGTTTAAGAAGGGGATGTGCCGAAAACTTTGAAGTTTCGGTACATCCCCTTCACTTTGAATAAGCGTTTTATAGCTACCTTTTTAAAACATATGATTATATATCAAGGGCTGATTTAGGATTCCGTCGTGGCAGCTGCTTGAAGCTTAGCTTTTTCCTCTTCTACCAGCTTGCGACGCAAAACTTTCCCGACAATAGTCCTTGGCAATTCATCTCTAAACTCCACGTGGCGGGGAACTTTAAAAGCTGCCATTCTGGTCTTGCAAAAAGCGATGAATTCCTTTTCGTCTGCTTCCATATTAGCGTGCAAAACTATATACGCCTTGACAGTTTCTCCACGGTAGAGATCCGGTACCCCTGCAACAACAACTTCTTTAACCTTAGGATGTTCGTATAGGACTTCCTCGATATCACGCGGATAGATATTATATCCACCTGCAATGATGATATCTTTTTTGCGGTCAATAATAAAGCAGAAGCCATCTTCGTCCATTCTGCCGATGTCACCCGTATGCAACCAACCGTTGCGCAAGGTTTCAGCTGTCTCTAGGTGCTTTTCCCAATACCCCTTCATGACTTGAGGACCCCGAACGCATAATTCTCCTATCTCACCCACAGGAACTTCCCGGTCGCCCGTCTCTAGATCCATGATTACATAATCCGTGTCAGGGAGCGGTAAACCGATGGAACCCGAGAGCGTTGGACGATCAAGTGGATTGCAATGAGTTATAGGGGAAGCCTCAGACAAGCCATAGCCTTCGACTAAATTTCCTTCGCCATGCGTCACTGCAGTAAACTTTTGGGCTACCTCCAAGGGTAAAGGTGCAGAGCCACTCGTGCACACTTTAATGGCCGCCAAATTCTCCCGATATTCTTCGATCCGAGGATGATTGTTAAGTGCCATAAACATAGTTGGCGCGCCCGGAAAAAGAGTGGGTTTATAGTTGCGAATCGTTTCCAGCACTTGATCCGGGTCGAAGCGGGGCAAAATAATCTGAGTAGCCGCAAGTGATACTGCATAATTCATGCAATCGGTCATACCATAGACATGAAATACTGGCAAGATGGTAAGAATTCGTTCATTCCCATACTCCATATTTATCGACCATTCAATGACTTGAAGGGTATTGGCGATCAGATTAAGGTGGGTGAGCATTACCCCTTTAGATACACCGGTCGTTCCACCCGTGTATTGCAATACGGCGAGGTCCTCGACGGGATTAATCGCTGTGACGGGATATACGGGATCATGTTTGATGAGTTCATCGTAGGAATAAAAGCCTTCTGCCTGCTGGACTGGTGCCATAAAGTTAAAGACAACTACCCGTTGTAACGCCGTTTCTGCTATTATATTTTTCACCCTAGGATACATCATTTCTAAGACAATAATGGTCGTTGCACCCGCATCATTCATTTGATAAGCTATTTCCCGTTCAATATACATGGGGTTTGTTTGTACTACAATGGCGCCTAATTTGAGTATGGCGAAGAAAGCGATTTCCCATTGGGGGCAATTCGGACCCATCAGCCCGACACGGTCCCCTCTTACAATACCTATATCAGCTAAGGCACCCGCGAAACGGTTAACCTGATCTCCAAACTGCCTGTAGGTAACCGTCTGACCCCCAAAAATCATAGCAATTGTGTCCGGCATTTTTTCAACTGTATCATCAAACATTTGACCAAGCGACTTATAGGGATAATCAATATGGTGCCTAACACTGGAGGGGTAACTTTTAAGCCAGAGTTTTTGGTTATCCTTCATTCGATTTCCTCCTCTTTATAACTCCTTAATCATAGTATTTTTATATAATTAGGAATTTTCAGAATACCTAATTTAAAATTTTTTTCTCCTTATGCCTTGTTGTGAATATCTCCCACAGGACGTTAAATCAGCACCTCATTCCTTTTTTAATATTCTGACAACCACTAGGACAATCTAATGCAATATTTGTGCCATCCAAATATGTCAATCAAACCCACCCCACTAAGCGATTAGTAGGTTGTGTGAGTCTAACCTGTATGGAATTACATACAAACAGTCCTCTTCAAACTCTATTTTTTGTACGTAAACCGCACAATCGACCCTTAAATAAATTCCTTATTCATGGTTGACAATCTCCTTTGCGAGAATCAAAGACTTTGTTTACGAAGAAAGGAACTGCTTCACTTAGTAAAAGCAACCAGTTCCTTATGGTTTAACAAATTCACTTATTGCCAATCCAAGTCCTTATTTTCTTTAACCCCTGAAAGCTTCTCAGCAAGGTTTTTACGATGTTCTAGATTAATCAATCGACTAATCATAATGCGCTGAGCTTGGGGAGAACCCGCTCCATGCATAGATTCTGTGAGGTAACCTACGGCCGCGGTTCCCATTGTGAGATTCTCTATTAACCTCAGCATTCGCTGACGGTTTTCAACCGGTATATCTGACTTACCTACAAAGTATTTCCTTATTATTGGCCCCACATCAGCATGAACAAAATCTTTTTCCGATGGCATCGTAACGAACGCTCCACCTGCAACATCTTGCGCCAAGCGTGCAATCTCGTATGGGAAACGTGTCACGTTTTGCTTACAGATATTAGCTAACAATATGTCGACAAGGTAATTGCCAGCGGCTGTTTTATACCCCTCCGCCGAGCAAGCAATTCCGCAAGAATATAGAGTCTCATTAAGATGGCACATCTCCACAATCTTGTCCTTAACATGCGAGGCGCGAGAAATCCCATTGTACTCTGCCATAGCTTGAGTAGCTCCAATTAGAGCATCACCCACTCCAACCTTGCACCCCCCATAACTCTGACGGTGATAAGAAGCGAATCGTTCCACCAGCATGGTCGTAAAATCGGTTTCACCATCCATGAAGACCCGTTCCCACGGTACAAATACATCATTGAATATAGTCATAATCTCTTGCCCACCAAAATACTGGTTGCCGACATCTATGCTTCCGCTCTCCATTTTACGGGTATCACAGGATTGTCTACCATAGACAAAAATAATTCCCGGAGTTTCGAGCGCCACAGCAAAGCTTACTGCCCATTCTTTCTCATCCTCTTTAAGTGAGTTATTGGGCATCACTAAGATTTCATGAGAGTTAAGCATGCCAGTTTGATGCATCTTGCATCCCCTAACGACAATGCCGGCTTCACTCCGATCCACTATATGAACATAGGCATCTGGATCAGTTTGTTCCTTAGGTCTCTTCGACCGATCGCCGCGTGAATCAGTCATACATCCATCAACCGCGAGATCGTTGTCCTGCACGTATTTCATGAATTCAATAAATCGTTGATGGTAGTGGGTACCATGTTTAACATCAATCTCAAACGTTGTGTTAAAAACTGCATTAAACGCATCCATGCCGACACAGCGTTGAAAACAGCAGCCTGTTTTTTGTCCCAAGAGACGCTGCATCTTAACTTTTTTCACCAAGTCCTCAGTGCTCTGATGAAGATGTGTGAAACGGTTAACCTTTTGACCGGTTAGGTTCGAAGTGGCGATCATGATATCTTCATACTCTGCTTCCATGGCCATCTTATAGGTCATCGCCATAGCATTGACCGAGGGGCGAACCATCGGATGATCAACGTAATTCTCTACCTTCTCCCCAAACATATAAAGGTCGATTTTCATTTTACGAATGTCATTGATATATTGTTGTGACGTTTTCAAAGTCATCCTGGTCACCTCATTTGCAAGATTAACTCAATTGCTTGAAGCTTTCGTCACCGAAGTTTCGAGGCTCAGCTTTATTTAGACGAGTTCACTGTAACCAAACTCAGGATTCCGTCGTTGCAGCTGCTTGAAGCTTAGCTTTTTCCTCTTCTACCAGCTTGCGACGCAAAACTTTCCCGACAATAGTCCTTGGCAATTCATCTCTAAACTCCACGTGGCGGGGAACTTTAAAAGCTGCCATTCTGGTCTTGCAAAAAGCGATGAATTCCTTTTCATCTGCTTCCATATTGGCGTGCAAAACTATATATGCCTTGACAGTTTCTCCACGGTAGAGATCCGGTACCCCTGCAACAACAACTTCTTTAACCTTAGGATGTTCGTATAGGACTTCCTCGATATCACGCGGATAGATATTATATCCACCTGCAATGATGATATCTTTTTTGCGGTCAATAATAAAGCAGAAGCCATCTTCGTTCATTCTGCCGATGTCACCCGTATGCAACCAACCGTTGCGCAAGGTTTCAGCTGTCTCTAGGGGCTTTTCCCAATATCCCTTCATGACTTGAGGACCCCGAACGCATAATTCTCCTATCTCACCCACAGGAACTTCCCGGTCGCCCGTCTCTAGATCCATGATTACGTAATCCGTGTCAGGGAGCGGTAAACCGATAGAACCAGCGAGAGATGGACGATCAAGTGGATTACAATGCGTAACAGGGGAAGCCTCAGACAAACCATAGCCTTCGACTAAGATTCCTTCGCCATGCGTCACTTTGCTAAATTTCTGGGCTACCTCTAAGGGTAAAGGTGCGGAGCCACTCGTACAGGATTTGATCGCAACTAAGTACTCACGATATTCCTCGATCCGGGGATGATTGTTAAGTGCCATAAACATAGTTGGCGCGCCCGGGAAGAACGTCGGCTTATGGATGCGAATCGTTTCCAACACCTGATCTACATCAAAACGCGGCAAAATTATCTGCGTAGCTGCAAGAGACACGGCATAATTCATGCAGTCGGTCATACCATAGACGTGAAATATCGGTAGGATCGTGAGAATCCGTTCATTTCCATGCTCCTTGTTTGGGTCCCATTCTTGAACTTGGAGGGTATTAGCGATTAAATTATGGTGTGTGAGCATAACCCCTTTGGATACACCCGTTGTTCCACCCGTGTACTGCAGGACGGCGAGATCTTCGATGGGATTAATGGCTACCTTGGGATAAACAGAGTCATGTTTGATGAGTTCATCATAGGAATACAAACCTTCTGCCGGCTGAACCGAAGCCAAAAAGTTAAAGACTACCACCCGTTGTAAGGACGTTTCTGCAATTATATTCTTTACCCTAGGATACATCATTTCTAAGACAATGATGGTCGTTGCACCAGAATCATTCATTTGATAGGCTATTTCCCGTTCAATATACATGGGGTTTGTCTGTACAACAATGGCGCCTAATTTGAGTATGGCGAAGAAAGCGATTTCCCATTGGGGGCAATTCGGACCCATAAGCCCGACACGGTCCCCTCTTACAATACCAATGTTAGCTAAAGCTCCCGCAAAGCGATTGACCTGATCCCCGAACTGCCTATAAGTTACGGTCTGAGCCCCAAAAATCATAGCAACTGTGTCCGGCTCTTTGTCCACAGTCTCATCAAGCATTTGGCCAAGCGACTTAAAGGGATAATCAATGTGATACCTAACCTTACTTGGGTAGCTTTTCAACCATAGTTTCTCGCTCTTCATCATCCTTAACCTCTCTTTCTTCCCATCAATCAAAAAGGCATAAGCTTACCTAGGTTTTCTTTCATAATTTCTCACTCATATGAATAAAAGCCCTTTTTAGTTTTCTTACCATATTCTCCTTTAAAAAACTTCTCAATAACTAGTGGTGAAGGCTTGTCTTTAGGATCACCGGTTTCTCTGTATCGTTCCATGCCGATATAGTAGGAAAGATCGATGCCTGTAAAATCCATTAGGCGGAACGGACCCATCGGATGACCTAAAGCATTAGTTACCGCCATATCAATTTCTTCCGGGCTAGCAATACCCATATCGGCTAGAAACAGTGCCTCATGATGAAGCGCCGATAGGATCCGATTGACCAAAAAACCATAAATTTCTTTCTTCAGCAACACACCATTTTTACCTAGTTTAGTGCATAAATCCATCGTGACTTGTACTGTTTCTATTGAAGTGTGCGGCCCTTTTACAACTTCAACCAGCTTCATAACTAGGGCAGGATTAAAAAAGTGCATGTTGCATACTTTGTCCGGTCGTTTCGTAGCATCAGCAATCTTTGAACTGACAATAAAGGAGCTGTTGGTGGCTAAAATCGCATGAGGAGGGGCGATTCTATCTAAATCAGCAAAAAGCTTCCTTTTGATGTCCATTATTTCTACAGCTGCCTCGATTACAAAATCAGCCTCTCCAGCTGCTTCCTCTAAATTCTGTGTAAAGCTTAGATTTGAGAGGGCTTGGTCAGCTTGCGCTTGTGGTATTTTTCCTTTGGCAACCCGTTCGGGCAAATAAGTTCGTGTAAAATCTTCTGCTTTATTCAGCATGTCTTGACTAATATCAGTACATCTGACCTGAAAGCCAGCCAATGCAGTACATAAAGCAATCTGATGACCCATATTTCCAGCACCTATTACACAGATCTTTTTAATATTATCAATTTTCATGATTTACCTCCGCAATCTTTCGTTTGCTCACACCACTTTAACGTAATCCGATAATGTTCATAGGCCGTTTGCTGCCTTATAATCCCTCTTCCTCTGTCGCTCGTGTTATCAGGGTGGAACAGCTGGTAAACACCAATTCGCCCGAAAAATCATAACCTATGGTTTCAACCACGACAAAAATTAACTTTCCCGACTTTCCTATGCGTTCATAGACATCTTTAACACGACGCTTATAGGTTACGCTGTCTCCAATAAAAAGTGGTCGATGGTAAGTTATTTTTTGTTCTCCATGAATCATACCGGGAATAGGTAATTCAAATTCCCCTATGTTAGACTGGATTAGAGTCCCCACAAACGTTGCGGGCACCCGGTCATCACATTTGATTCCCGCAGCCTCGGCGAACTTACGTACTTCCTCGCTTTTTATCTTTAATAAAATCGGCTCACTTTCCCGGCCAATTAATTCTTTCGCAATCATACTCTGCTTCCTTTCTATTCGCAGATCTCCTCTTCTTAGACCAGAATTCTAAGATACTCCTAAATTTCTAATTCAAATAACTTCTCCTTTTTCAAATATTCTGATAAATTTAACTGCAATATTTATGCCACCAAAGTTTATGAGTTAAATATTTAAAAACTTGCTTTTTAGGAAGAGTTTATGCTCCCTCTGAAACTTGTATAACCTATCCAAGGACTTAAGCTACCTTATCGTGTACGAAATCAATACAAACTTTAGGATTTTTGTATTGATAGTATACAGTTTAAACGTCGATTCCCTATAACCACCTCGATGTTTCGACCATTAAAAAGATCCACCCCAACGTGAAGGGCCGTTCTGGGTATTCACCCCATTACGGCCCTCACTTAAATTTTAGTTAGCCAATTACTTGCCTGCAGAATTCTTAATCGAGAATGGCTTACCGTACTTCCCATTTTCCACCATAATCCCTGTTCCATCCGTTGTCATCCCGCCCCCCGCATCGACTCCGGGTAGTGGAACAACGAGACTAGGATCATTAAAGGGCATACTTCCTTTAATTCCTTCAAAAATCTTAGTTGCATCAGTAACACTCCCGGACTTTTCAATTCCTTTTGCTACAAGCATCATTGCTTCATAATTCCAAGTTGGTTCCCAGGCAGGAACTTTATTACTATACTTGGCTTTAAATCGATCAACAAAGGCCTTTGTTCCTGGACCCTCGAAAAGATAGACTGGTACAACACCTACAACTCCATCCAATTCTGCCAATGGAACTACTTCAGCCATTTGTTCTACTTTGGCTTGGTCCATGACTAAGAATCCACCCTTAAAGCCGAGTTGTCTGGCTTGTTTAACAACCATAGCCGTGGGTTGCGAAGGTCCACCTACGAACAATACGTCCGGTTTGCTGGCTAGGGCTTTGCTGATATAGGTATTGAAATCGGATTCTTTGTTATAATCCACTGGATTATTGGCTACTACAGTACCTCCTAGTTTTTCCCACACTGGGACGAGTACTGTGGCCCAGTCTTTTCCATATTGACTTGTAGTAGGAATAAGCGCAATTTTTTTGCCATATTTATCCATAACCTTTTTTGAAAACTCCTCAGGATAGAGACTATACGGTGGAGGAATCCGTAAAGTTAATTTGTTTCCACCCGAAGTAATCTTTGGTTCGCTGGTGTAAGCAGCGAGCAAAAATCCATCGGTTTCATTAAATTGTTGAAGAGCGAAAGCACCACCACTATGAGGTGTAAATATAACAGGGGTATTATATTCAGACTTAAGTCTTCGAGCATTTGTCGCGGCTTTATCTGGTAAGTATTGGTCATCTAGTTTTATTAGATTGATTTTATACTTTTGTCCGGATACCGTCATTCCTTTGGCATTAATCTCTTCTACAGCCATATCCAAACCATCGGTATTATCTTTACCATATAATGCGGCACCGCCACTTAGAGGGCCGGTATAACCAATGTTCAACGTTTTTACCTCCGTGTTAGCAGAGGGGGTAGTGCTACTAGTAGCAGGTTTAGTACTACAACCTGCAATCACCAGCAAGCCGATTAAAGTAATTGCTAGCCATAAACTATTCTTACGATTCATTAAGTCATTACACCTCTTCCTTTTTCTTAAGCTCTCTTTATGATGGTTATGTGTTACTTAACGTTTCAATATGCTATAACAATTCCCCCTTTTAACACTCATCACAATAGAAACTGAAAACACCTTTTAAAAAAAAGATTAATTAATTGAATATTATTAATATACTGAATATTATATGCAAATTTGATACCATCCCTAATCTCCGCTATTTGCGGATCTATATCTAAAAGTTATTTACTTTTTATACACTTTTACCCATTTATTGTATGAAATGTAAACATATAATGTCTATTATTCCTATGAAATTTGGCAGTTAACAAGCCTTTGATACCTTATGCCTTAAACAGAAAAAGGACTAACCCGCTCGCCTGGTATTAGTCCTCATTTTTACAAATTTAAGTTTACCCGTTAAAAATCATCGTTCAAAAGCTTGTATGATCTGAGCCCCCAATACAACCCAATGCCCAGGCTGCCATACCCTTAACCCGTTCATCGCTATTCTCAAAGAAAGCCTTTTCCAAATGGGGGATGAAAAAAGAATCATGGCTATTTCCCATTACCCGTGCCACATTCATTTTCCAGCGCCAAATTTCATTTGCAGACATGTATACTGGCTACCTCGCGTAACCCTGTCATCATCAATATAGCACCGACCACTTTTGTTGTGTTTCAAAAGCATCGGCAGTCGTAAAACCAACGTCATCAAACCCCAGCTTGAGAGCCTGGTCGATAATCTCACGTTTACTAATCAATGATCCCACCTTCTCTTTCTTTGTGCCGATTACTAAAAAGAACACTACAACTCCTTTAAGATTTTTATGGCGGGCGGAGCAGCAAGAAGATCTTTAAATTTTGATCCAGCCTCTTTGAAATGAGCTGAGTGTCGATGATCAGCCATCGCTTGCTCATCTTTATATTTCTCTACAAAGATAATCTCGGTAGGGTCGTTGGCTGTAACATGGGCAATGTACATTAAATTACCTTCTTCTTGGGTCCTTACCTCATTGGCCAGTAGAGCGCAGGCCTCAGCTAATTCGGTTTCTTTGCCCATTTGGGCTTTTAAACCAGCTAAAATGGTTATCATTTAAAAATCCCCTCTCTTTTTTAGTTTTTTGGTTATTTCAGTCCATTTAATGGTATGGGTCTTATTTCAAGCACTAGACAAAAAGGCTTACGATTTGATTCTCCTTTGAAAGCCAATATCCCCCGACAGTGAGCCGCAAAGAAGGAATTGCCGTAAAAGTGGCGGTTAAAAGGGTTAAAAGAGGATTTTCAGCCCAACAACCCGCCTCTCGTAACGCTAATATTAATGAAGTTAACCGCTCAGCAACAACTGCTCCGGCGAGAGTGGAAACAACCCCATATATCGGGAAGGCCAATTCAACTTTTACCTTACTGTCACAAATGTAAACTATACCTCCATTTAACTCCTGCAGACGATTTACCGCTATAGACATGCTCTGATCGTCACACCCAATTACGACGGCATTACCTTCATCAAAAGCCGTACTGATTGCAATCGCCCCCTGCCGTAAACCGTAACCTTTAATCAATCCTAGCGATCTGCGACCTGTCCCCTCAAAACGATCGAATACCGCTATTTTTAAAATATTGTCTTTCAATTGGATCACACCTTCATCAACAGGCATGTCTAGAAGAGCCTCTCGGTTCACGATCTCTGTTATCATATCCATGACTCTAACTCGAACAGTATTGCCAGGAGCCGCAATATGAAAGAAAGAGGGCGTCACAGTTGGAATTTTAATGCTTTGGTTAAACTCAGAGGAGAGATTCTCTACCGGCAGGTCAATATCTAGTTTACCTTGTTGAGCCACTACTCGGCCTTTACTGATTACCAGTTGAGCCTCAATTTTATCAATTGAGGGAATTACGACTAGATCTGCATATTTTCCCGGAGCAATTCCGCCTAGATCAGTATCCAGATTAAAATGTTCAGCCGCATTTAAAGTCACCATTTGAATCGCTTTAATCGGATTCAATCCTAAGGAAATGGCCTTATTAACAATAAAATCCATGTGACCGTATTGTAGCAAATGGTTGGGCAATAGGCCATCGGAAACCAGGATGACCCGACGTAGATCGATATCTAGCTTACTTAACACTGGAATGATAGTCTCCAACTCACGACGAATTGAGCCTTCTCTGATCATGGTTGCTAGGCCTAAGCGCAGTCGACCTAATACATCTTCGCAATTAATTGGTTCGTGACAACTGTCCACTCCATAAGCGACAAAGGCATTTAACCTACCCTCTCTAGCCCCAGCACCATGTCCCTCCACCGTTTTACCCAGGGAACGTGCCTTGGCAACTAATTCACTTAGATCTCCCTCAATCGCTTCGACAACCCTTGACCAATAAATCTCTCCCAGACCTAATATTTCTGGGTATTCAAGAATTTCGAGCATTTCAGTTTTGCTGACAGCTGGCTTTTCCTCACGTTGAGCACAAAGAAAAGAAATAACCGGGGCAGTTGCAAAAAACCTGAGGGGATATGCAGAGAATTTCTCCACAAACGTTCGGACCCCGGCTATTCCCATTCCGTTCGCTGCTGAAGAAGTCTCTGTAATCACGGTAGTAGTTCCATGAGGAAGGATCAAGGTAACAAATTCTCTTAACCCCATCCAATTATCCATATGACAATGAGCTTCTATTAGCCCCGGAATGACTACTTGGTCATGAACATCAAGCTTCAAAGTATTGGGACCGATAGGAAAGCCTTGACTAGGTCCTACATAAGCAATGCGTTCGCCCGAAATTAAAATCTCGTAATTTTGAAGTAATTCACCTGTGTATACATTTAGTACAGTACCTCCAGACAAGATGACGTCAGCCGCCTCTTTGCCCAAAGCGATCCGTTGCAGACGTAAGATCTCATCCGTTTGAATGGATATTTTCATTTCGTTCTATCGCCTTCTTCTATTAGCCTTTTTATAAATAGTCTGTCACGGTTTTCAATCAACTTGTCTATATCTACACCCGTATAATCATAAAGATCCTTCCTTGTTTTTAGGCCCAATTCGCCTTTTGGACTTTTTCTTGGTTGCTTGGATACAATCAATCGGTTTGCCTTTAAAAATACTTTCGACACATTTATTACACGAGATACATTTTGCTTTCTTATGTTCATTAGTTTTCCAATCGTTGATGAGGTTTGGTTCACAGATAAGAGGACGACATAGCGAAACAAAATTAGCCTCTTTATTCTCAATGATCTCCTTCATAAGAGAAAAGGTTCTTAACCCACCCACCATCATGGTTGGAATATCTGTCTGGCTTTTGATTTCTCGGCACCAATTGCGATAGTAGGCCTCTTTATCGCGGCTATTGATCTTAGTTTTATATTCAGTACCCACATACCTTATACCCCTTAACCCCTGACTGATTTCTAAAGAGTCAAATCCAAAATCAGCCAGTAGTTTAGCGGCTTGTTTTCCCTCATTAAACTCCAGACCACCCAAGAAACCATCTTCTACTCCGATTTTAATCAATACAGGGTAGTCATTGCCAACCTTTTCCCTAATGTCCCTATATATTTCGAAATGCAAACGAAGGCGATTTTCAAGACTCCCGCCCCATTGATCCTGTCTTTGGTTTGTATAGGGTGAAAGAAATTGACTTAAAAGATAGGCATGGGCACCATGAAGCTGTACAGCATCGAAACCGGCTTCCTTGGCTCGTTTTGCTCCATCCCCAAAGGCATGAATTATCTCCCAGATTTCACTATCAGTCAGGGCCCGATATTCGCCTTTATAATAGAGATCATTTTCAATGATTGATGGGGCTAGTGGAAGAGTATTTTTTGTTTTTAAGTATTTAGCCTCTCTCCCACCATGAAAAAGTTGAACAGCAATTTTAGCCCCTCGTTCGTGAACTGCACTTGTAAGCTTTCTAAAGCCAGGGACAAATTCCTCCCCTGCGATAGAGTTCTGAAACGGGGATACCTGCCCTGAATGATGAACATAGGCTATACCCGATATGATTAATCCTACCCCACCCTCAGCTAGATCAGAGTATAGCTTTATTTGTCTATCAGATATATGACCGTTGTTGTCTGCAAAACCATCATAAGTAGCAGATCTTACAAAGCGATTTCTAATCTCTAAGTTTTTAATACTGCAAGGCTCAAATAAAACACTCATACTTGCCTCCATAATAAGATTTTTCAAGTTACTTGCCCTTAAATTTGGGCTTTCTTTTTTCTTTAAAAGCCCACTTCTGCCAAGGTGCGGGCGATGCCTGCCCAATCCCTTTACTCCCTCCGTTAACTAGCGCTACTTTGCTGCTGATTCACTCAATTTCCACCCCTGTATTTTCCAAAAATCGGGCTACCATATTATAAAAGCCGATCGTAAGAGTAAGTTCCACTAATTCCTGGTGGCTTAGGAACTGAGATAGTTCGGCAAAAGACTCTTCACTTGATTTGACATTGACCGTAACTTCCTCAGTGTATCTAAGGACGGCACGCTCTTGATCATTGAATACCAGACTGTCCCTATCTTGCCTAACTGCAGTGATCTGTTGTTCCGGTACCCCAACTTGCTTAGCCACAATTTCGTGCTGGTACCACTCGTATCGGGAGTCACAAAGATAGGCAATCCGTAAAATGGATAATTCACGGAGGCGGGCATCAAGCTTTGCTTGAGTCAGTAAAGAATTTCCCATACGCATGAAATGGCGTACACTGTGTTCTGCATGGGCCATCATTTTGTTGATATTTAGGACACTCAGTTGGGACTTGCCTCCTGTAATCATATTGCGAGTCTTTTCAGGCATCTCCTCCAACGGCATCATGGGTAACCTAGTCATTTACAATCCCCCTTACTTAAGAAAGTTCTTATTCAATAAATAGATCCAGTAATTAAATGTTTCTCTTAAATTGTGAATGTTCTGAATTATTTAGTTAAAAAATTTTTTTCTTCCGCTCTTCCTAGTTCAAACCATTACTACCTAGCTATGTACTTTAATTTTACACGGAAGGTAATAACACCTCTCTCTTTCTCAGTATTCTAAAAAAATATTTTTAACTTACAATTGCAATATTTGTGCCACCCCCAATACCCTCGCTCGCTTTTGAAAAGAAAAGAACTAACCAAGTTTCCCTGAAATTAGTTCTAATTTTTATTAATCTTATCATCGATGTTTAACTTTAGTTGAACGAGTTCACTAAATTCGGTTTACCATTAAACTATTCGACCGACCAGTCTGCGAGCCTAAAACCCTCGACATTCTTATATCTGTCAAATAGATAGTGCCGAAAACGCACATATTCTTTATAGTCGCACTCGATCCCTTCTTTAGCTAACACTTCTACCAATTTCTCCATATCAGGGGGACATCCCCAAATTGGTATAGCCTTTGTAAGGGATGGATTATCCTTATTTAGGTGGCAAGCACATTTTCCAAATAGCACTGAGTAGTCAAAACTAGAACTGGCTAGTTGTTTCTTTCCGGTGACTACCTCTACATTTGGAAAGGGCTTTCCCTTATAAGCTGAGGAAAAAAGAATCAACATGGGATTATATTGTGCCGAGCAACCGGTACAAAGGCTGCTGTCATATTTACGGATTGCTAGACCGGTAATGCCGCGCTTTTTAAATCCGGCTGGACCAGTGTCTTCCTCTGTCCATTCCCAGTCATAATTAACATACTGTTGATGATCGGCAATACGTTCTCCCTTAACCTCATAATCTGCAAGTTCCAAACTGTAACCGTGCCGTTTAGCATAGTTTGTCAGATGTACCACTTCTTCAGCTTTATAGCCTATGATAGCCGCACCCACAAGATCACAAGCAAAAGGATCACGAGAAGCTATTAAAAGATCCTTTCTGAACGCCTTGCCGGTTGGACCAGGTCCCTTTTCAAGAGTATAGAGACCATCGATAATCGTTAAAGCCACTGGCAACTTTTCGATGATCCGCGGGAATGTACTACTGAGTTCTCCATCCCCAAGTCCGTGGCAAAATTGTTTTGATTTTTTATTAATACACCCCTTAAGGTTCTTAATACCTAAAGATACTTTAGCCTGATTATGAGACTTTAGCACGGGTACATTGATAATTTTATCAGCTTCAAGAGCTTTTTTAGCGATGTCAATTTTAAACCCGTCCCCATAATCCGTCGTTACAAACTCATCTTGGTTGAAATCTACTAATTTAACTCCGTAACGTTCCTGCAATTTTTTATAACCCAGCGCTTCGAAAACAGCATCTCCTAGAGACTTTCCATTTGTAACTGCACCTTCGCCAATGGTTAGATCTTTAAACCCATGTTCAACTAAAATGCGCACTAATGCACTCATAACGACACTTGTAGTAACAACACCAAATGGAGGAAATGGTAAATCGAAATCCCAGCTTACAATGTTCGGCTTGATGAGAATACGGTCGTTCACGTTTAATCCTGCTAGTCCATCACTTAATCTCAAACTTTCTTGTAGAGAATCGTAGACGTCAGTTACTTTTACAATTGATACAGTGGCTTTTTCCATAGTTACTCTCCTCGATCCTTATGGTTTTCTTGGTCGTTCTTCGGTTGACTAGTATTCGAAAAAACCCTTACCGGTTTTTCTACCTAAGTGGCCTGCGCTGACCAATTGTCGTAATAAAACAGGAGTCCGATATTTAGTATCACCCGTGTCTCGAAACAAGGTTTCTGAAACCATTAGAACTACGTCTAGACCACAGAAATCCGCTAAAGCTAATGGACCGATTGGGTGATGTCCAGCCAGTTTCATAACTTTATCGATATCTTCTGCCGTAGCCAATCCTTCTTGTAACACAAAGATAGCCTCGTTGATCATGGGATTGATGATTCTATTGAACACAAATAAAGGACTATCCTTAACTTTAATGACTGTTTTTCCAAAGCTTATTAATAGTTTTTCCGTTTCTTTCAAGGTGGCTTCAGACGTGTGATAACCTTGTACTAACTCTACTGGTTCCATGCGCGGGGGTGGTATAAAAAAGTGTGTTCCTATCACTTTTTCCTGTCTATTTGTAGCTGCAGCTAATTCAGTAATACTAAGCCCTGAAGTGTTGGTCGCTAGAATTGTTTCAGGTGGACAAAGACCGTCTAGTTTTTTAAACAGACTCTTTTTAATCTCCAATTTCTCAATGACCGATTCAATAATAAAGTCCGAGGAACTGAGATTTGCTAAATTGGTGGTCGTATTAATTCGCTCTAAACACTGTTTAGCAGTCTCTACGGTTGTCTCACCTTTTTGTGCGATCATATTCAAGCTTTTCTGGATGTTGGCAAGACCGCTCTGTACCAACTCTTCATTCAAATCCCATAAGAAAACTTCGTATCCTGCTTGGGCTGCCACCTGGGCAATACCCGCCCCCATGGTTCCGGATCCAACTATTCCAATCGACAACTCATCCCACTCCTCAAATACGAATCGCCACTTCGTCCCAAGCTTATTTCTTTTTTATGGTCGCATAGCATGTTGGTAGGGACCCAATAGTTCTGGCAAAAGCGCATAAGCATCTTTCACCCAGTCACAAAGAAGTGGACGGGTTTCACGAGGGTCAATAATCTCCTCGATGCCAAAAGCTTCTGCTGTTCGAAAGGGTGAACGAACGGACTCCATTCCATCCATAATTTCCTTAAGAAGAGCCTCGGGATCCGAACTGGCCTCTAACTCTCGTCGATAGGCCGCTTGTACTCCTCCTTCTAAAGGTAGGGAACCCCAGTCACCCGACGGCCAAGCGTAACGCAAATGAAGAGCATGACCATTGATCATCCCTGCTCCGCCAACACCAAAGACTCGTCTTAAAATAACTTCAAGCATAGGTACTGTTGCTTGGTAGATAGCAGCTATTGCTCGAGCACCTCGACGAATAGTCCCCCTCTTTTCCGCATTCAAACCAATATCCATTCCAGGTTGATCTACCAAATTGACAATGGGCAAATGAAATGTTTGGCATAGATCGACGAATCGTTCTAATTTGTCCGCCCCTTTGTCGGTAAGCCCTCCCCCCCGAATAAAGGGATCAGGGGCGATAACACCTACTGGATGACCGTCTAATCGTGCCAGCATTGTAACAGTACCAGCACCGAAAAAACGTCCCATTTCGAATAAAGAGCCTTGATCAAAAACCATGGACAATAATTCCCTGATCTTGTAGGGTCGCCTTCGATTGCGCGGAATTACTGCAACTAATTTTTCCTCTTTTCGCTGAGGATCATCGTTGGAAGGCATAACGGGCGGAAGTTGCCATACATTGGAAGGTAAAAAAGAAAGAAACGTTTTAATTTGTTGGAAAGCCTCTTGTTCTGATTTAACTACATTATCGACAACCCCGCTGGCTCTATGAACAAGGACCCCGCCCAGTTCCTCTTTCGTTAAATCTTCTCCGGTCCCGAATTTAACAACAGGCGGACCCGCCACCATAACCTGGGAATTGCTCTCAACCATCACCGAGAAATGGGCGGTTACCACCCTAGCCGCACCCAACCCAGCTACGGATCCGAGACAAGCCGCTACCACAGGGATACGACCTAGGTTTGCAACCACTAAGTCCCAAGCAGGGTTGACTGGTACATATGTGTACCCTTCATTGGACAAGAATTTAACGCTTCCTCCACCCCCAGTGCCATCGACAAAACGAACGATAGGAACTTTAAGGTCATGGGCCATGCGCTCTGCATACTCCTGTTTACCTCGCACTGACCCATCTGCAGCGCCACCGCGCACGGTAAAATCATCCCCTCCAACTACAACTTTACGCCCCTCAATACGACCCGTACCAAGGACAAAATTGGCTGGCCGGAAGTCAGTCATCTTGCCTTCCTCATAGATTGCTTTTCCTGCTAGAGCTCCCGTTTCGTGAAACGTACCTTGATCAAGGAGTTGATCGATTCTTTCTCTTACCGTTAACTTACCTTGGGCCCGATGCTTAGCGACCCGCTCTTCTCCCCCCATTAGTTTAGCTAATTCTTCTCGTTTGTGTAATTCATCAACCTCGGGTTGCCAATTCAATTTATAACCCCCTCCGGAACCTTTTGAGCTTCTCACGCGGCGCTAGTTCTTTCAATACTTTAGGTATTTCGCCCACAAGTATTACTACTTTTTCGACCTAGGTGTCATTCCAGCAATAGCCCTGACGATATCCTTTTTAGATTAAGAAACTGCGTTGATCGCGTTAGTTTTAAGAATTAGTTGGCTTTACCCCATTATTCCCACCCCTTTCCAACCGTTTGATTTACTGGCCGACAATATGTTCTGCTTAATTCCTTCAGGGAAATTAAATGCAATTATTGTGCCAATATTCCAAAATTTTTAGAAACTCCTTACCTGTTTCATAAAGCACAGAGCCTTCACCCTTAAAATTTTAAGTGGTAAAAGGCTCTGTAATATTTAGCAAACTAATGGGGACTGAATATTGTTAAATAGCAGCCTCAGGAATGTTAATTGCTCTGTTTTATTGGAGTTAAATGGTCAGATTTTCAACCACAGTAGAGATACCTTGACCTCCGCCGATACACAAAGTTGCTAAGCCGTATCTCTTGCCAGTCCGCATCATCTCATTGATTAATTTGATTAAGATGATTGCACCAGTTGCTCCCAATGGGTGTCCTAAAGCAATCGCACCGCCATTGACATTCGTTCTCGAAAAATCCAGGCCAAGCTCTTTTACAACGGCCAATGTCTGAGCCGCAAAGGCCTCGTTCAGTTCTATCAAATCTATCTGATTTAAGCTTAAACCAGCCATTTTAAGAGCAGCTTGGGAAGCCGCCACAGGGCCAATACCCATAATTTGGGGCGGTACTCCTTTTGCTCCAATTCCAATCACTTTAACTAAGGGTTTAAGCCCAAACGCTTTAGCTTTTTCTGGAGTCGTTAGCATTAATACTGCCGCGGCATCATTGCGTCCACTAGAATTCCCAGCCGTAACCGTACCATTCTCTTTAAACACAGGGGCTAATTTTGCAAGCTGAGCCATACTGGTTTGACGAGGGTGCTCATCTTGATCAAAAATGATAACCCCCTTTTTACTTTTAATTTCGTAAGGTACAATTTCCTCTTTAAACAGTCCTGCCTCAATTGCTTTCATGGCACGTTCCTGACTAGCCAGGGCAAATTCATCTTGTTCTTGGCGACTGATATTGTATTTATCGGCTAAATTTTCCGCAGTCATGCCCATTGTCAAGCGCCCATAACGATCTTCCGGCTGGCAGCGAGGTTGACTTTCAGTATTTGAGTCCAGAATTTCAGCATTTCCCATGCGAAAGCCATAACGTGCGTTTCTCAGATAATAAGGAGCCGTGCTCATACTTTCTGCTCCACCAGCCATGATCATTTCCGAGGTTCCCGCCCAAATCCCCTGAACCCCGTTATTGACAGCAGTCAGTGCAGACCCACATTGACGATGTACCGTATAGGCGGGCACTTCTTCGGGCATATTAGCCCTCAATAAAGCTAAACGAGCAAGGTTGGGATTATCCCCACTCTGTTTTGTATGACCAAGTATCACTTCATCGACCGACTGCCCGGGAATCCCACTGCGCTTGAGTATTTCTCGCATGACTTCAGCCGCTAAATAATCGACCTCAATCTCTTTGAGAGCACCACCCACTCTACCAATAGCTGTGCGTACTCCGGCAACGATAACTGCCTCTTGCATTCCCTCTCCCCCTTTCCACAGCTTTAGAGCGCAAATTCTTTTCTTAACTGATTGGCAATAATATTGCGTTGAATTTCTGAAGTGCCTTCGTAGATGCGTGCAATCCTAGCATCACGATAAAATCGTTCCACTTCGCACTCTCTCATGTAACCCATACCTCCATGAATTTGCACAGCCATATCCGCAACCCGACCATAGACTTCAGAGCCAAAAGTTTTTACAATAGCAGCCTCTTTGATGATGGTTTCTCCTCGGTCAATTTTCCGAGCAACATCATAGGTTAAGCTGCGCAAGGCCTCAATCTCGATTGCCATGTTGGCTAAATAATGTTGAATAATTTGATTATCAAAAATTGGCTTGCCAAATTGGACGCGCTGTAAAGCATATTTGATACTTACTTCCATTAATTTTTGACTAGAACCAAGATTTCGGGCTGCCAGCCCAGCTCGTCCATTAGCCAAGATTTTAAGAGCATTAACATATCCCTGCCCTGGCTCACCTAAAACATTCTCAATGGGGACCTCACAGTCTTCAAAGATCAGCTCAGCCGTTTGAGACCCGTGAAGTCCCATTTTCTTCTCATACTTACCGACAGTGAACCCTTTAAAGTTCCGCTCTACGATAAACGATGTAATACCCTTGCTCCCTTTACTCTTGTCCGTCACGGCCATCACCGTGAATACATCGGCTATATCACCATTGGTAATAAACTGTTTGGTACCGTTTAAGATATATTTATCACCCTTTAACACGGCGGTTGTCTTCATGTTGCCAGGATCTGAACCCGCAGACGCTTCTGTCAGGGCAAATGCGCCTATCGAATGGCCCGTAGCCATTTTAGGCAAGTAACGTTTCTTTTGCTCTTCATTGCCAGCCATCACAATCCCGACACTTCCAATTCCATTGTGGCAACCAATTATCGACACAAAGCAATTCGGCCCGCGGCCTAATTCTTCAAAAATCATGACTTTGCCTACCATACCTGCCCCTAAGCCGTCATACTCTTGGGGAATGCTTAGCCCAAACAATCCCATCTCTGCAGCCTTATCGAGTAAACTTTGAGGGACTTTGTCTTCTTCCTCCATTTGTTCACCCAGAGGCTCCACATCTTTTTTAATTAAAGTGCGTACTGCTTGACGAATAATATTTAGCTCTTCGTCAGAAACATTCATCGCAATCCCTCCAGCCCTTCAATTTCTGGTTATAGGAAACTTGCTTCGGGTGTTTACTCATTCGAAGTCTCGTTAAACTATCTAGTCACTTAGCCATTCGGGTAATCGTAAAATCCTTTGCCTGTTTTCCGGCCCCATTCTTTTTTGACAAACTTCTCTGCAATTGTAGGGGAAGGACGGTAGATTGGATCACCCGTTTCTTGAAAACGTTCCAAACCTACAATATAGGTGAGATCAATTCCCGTCAGATCCATTAAACGAAAGGGTCCCATCGGATGTCCAAGGGCTAAGGTAACCGCTGTATCAATCTCTTCATGCCCCGCTATCCCCATGTCAAGTAAATAAATGGACTCATTTTTAATAGCGGCAAGCATTCGATTGACGAGAAAACCGTATATCTCCTGTTTTAATAAAACAGGGGTCTTACCTAGGCTAACGCAAAAATTCATTAATGTTTGGGCAGTTTCCTCAGAAGTATGGGGTCCTTTAACAACTTCAACTAGTTTCATGACCAAGGCTGGATTAAAGAAATGGAGATTACAGACCTTTTCAGGACGCTCCGTCACGTCTGCAATTTTCGAACTCACAATATATGAACTATTCGTAGCGAGAATGGTATGTGGTAGACATAGGCTGTCTAATTCTGCAAATAACTTACGTTTAATTTCTAATCGTTCAATAATCGCCTCTATCACTAGATCCGCATCACAAGCAGCCTCTGATAAATCGTTAGTAAATGAAAGGTTTGCTCTGGCTGCATCTACCTGTGCCTGCGTCAGCTTACCTTTAGCAACCCTTTCAGGTAGATAGGTTATTACAAATTGCTCCGCTTTTTTTAATACCTCTTCATTAACATCTGTGCATTTCACTTCGAAGCCCGCTAATGCTGCACTCAAGGCAATCTGATGTCCCATATTCCCAGCCCCAACGATACAAACCTTACGAATTTTATGCTCTCCCACATTCATTCCCCCTAGCAATAATTGTTCACTTACACTTTCTGCTATACTAAAGAAACCTTTAGGGTGAGTATCTACCCGCACAATAGAGCCTGCCATAAGATGCTTAAGGATAAGTCTCCCCTAACCCTTTAGGGCCAGGGGAGATCAAACAACCTTATCTTGAAGGATTCCTTAGACTCTCTCAAAAATCGTAGCGACCCCTTGTCCGCCACCAATACAAGCCGTAATTAAACCAAATTGAACATCCCTGCGCTTCATTTCGTGGACTAATTTTGCAGTGAGAATTGCCCCGGTTGCAGCGATTGGATGACCATGGGCTATCGCCCCACCATTAACATTCACTTTATCCATGTTAAAATGAAGCTCCCGATCCACGGCTAACACTTGGGCCGCAAAAGCTTCGTTTAATTCAATCAGATCGATATCCTCTAAGGACAGACCTGCCTTGGCTAAAGCTTTCTTGGTAGCTGGCACTGGACCGATTCCCATAATGTTTGGATCAACACCAGCATAGGCAAATGTGCGAATTTTAGCTAAAGGTTTTAGACCTAAGCCCTTCGCCTTTTCTGCCGACATTACTACAACTGCGGCTGCCGCATCATTTAAGCCAGAGCTATTTCCCGCTGTAACCGTACCATTCGCTTTAAAAGCAGGAGAAAGCTTCCCCAATCCTTCAAGTGTTGTCTGTGGCCGTGGATGTTCATCCGTATCAAAAACGAGCGACTTATTCTTGCCTACTGGAATGGTGAGCGGAACAATTTGGCTCTTAAACAAACCTGTTTCCATTGCCTTACCCATCTTTTGTTGGCTGTATACAGAGAACTCATCTTGTTCTAAACGACTGATCTGATATTTTTCCGCCAAATTCTCTGCGGTGATCCCCATGGGTGGATTACCGATTTCATTCGTGGAGAGTTGGAAACCACTCCGAAATTGAGGGAGAGTCTTACTGAAAAATTCCATATGTTCCATAATATACGGTTTTAGTGAGCAGCTCTCAGTGCCACCAGCAATAAAAACGTCGCCCATTCCGGCCATTATAGCTTGAGCCGCTGAATTTACAGCGTTCAAACCAGACCCACACTGCCGATCAATCGTAACCCCTGAAATTTCCACGGGTAACCCTGCCTGCAAAGCGCATAAACGAGCAATATTACCTCCTGCATTCAAACAGTTTCCAAACAATACATCTTCGATCTCATTCGGATCTAAGCCTACGCGTTTGATCGCTTCTTTGATGACTTCCGCCCCATAATATTCGGGAGGAATCTTACCTAAGGCGCCCCCTGCCCGACCAATAGGACTTCGAACTGCGGATACAATAACTGCTTCATTAATCATAAAAACACCCCCTATTTTTATTTCACTCGTAAGTGTAATAGCCTTTTTTAGTTTTCTTACCCCATTCTCCCTTGGTGAACTTCTCAACTACCAACGGTGAGGGCTTATCTTTTGGATCACGACTCGTTTGATAACGTTCCATAGAAGAATAGTAAGCAAGATCAATCCCTGTTAAATCCATGAGGCGGAAGGGTCCCATCGGATGGCCTAAGGCATTCGTCACGGCAATATCGATCTCTTCTGGAGTAGCGATCCCCATGTCGGCAAGAAATAAAGCCTCTTGAGCTAGTGCAGACAGAATTCTATTGACTAAGAAACCATAGATTTCCTTCTTAAGCCAAACTGCTGTCTTGCCAAGTTTAGCGCACAAATCCATCGTTACCTGAGCGGTTTCTGTAGAAGTATGGGGTCCCTGCACAACTTCAACTAGTTTCATAACCAAAGCAGGGTTAAAAAAGTGCATATTACAAACCTTATCCGGACGATTGGTTGCATCTGCTACCTGTGAACTAACGATATAGGAACTGTTTGTGGCAAGTATGGCATGAGGGGGCGCGATCCTATCTAAATCTGCAAAAAGCTTCCGCTTAATATTCATCTTTTCAACAGCAGCCTCGATGACAAAATCGACCTCTCCTGCAGCATCTTCTAGGTTCGCAGTAAAGCGAATGTTGGCTAGAGCTTGGTCTGCTTTTTCTTGGCTTAACTTTCCTTTTGCAACCCTCTCTGGTAAATACGATCGTGCAAACCCCTCTGCCTTATCCAGCATCTCTTGACTAATATCCGTGCAGGTCACTTTATAACCTGCCAATGCGCATGCTAAGGCAATCTGATGACCCATGTTACCAGCGCCAACCACACAAATAGTTTTAACATCTTCTATCTTCAATTTTATTACCTCCTCAAAATTATCTCTAAGCAAAAAGAATTTTAGTTTATACTAAAGGCCTAAAAAGCTCCTTCAGGAATCTCCATGGCAGAGGTGTCATAATCTTGAATAATCTGGGCTGTAGCTATCACGTCCGGCACAATATTTCGCAAATAGAATTGAGCAGAGTTAATTTTACCTTGATAAAAGTCTGTATCCCCAATTCCTTGAGCCAGTTTTTCCTGAGCAACTAATGCTTGTTGCATCAACAAAAAAGCGCAATAGAGTTCGGCTGTAACCCGTAAAATTCTTGTGCTATACAGCGGCACCAAGTGAATATTTTCCCTCATATAGCCAAATACTGTTCCCATGAGTTTCTGATAAGCCTTTAGCGCTTGACTCAGCATTGCCATCTCGCGGGGGAATTCTACATTCGCTGAATTTTCCTGAACAAATACAGCAATATCCTGTAGCCATTCCTTGAAAACATTACCTTTGTCTAATCCCCACTTACGGAAGACTAAATCCAAAGACTGGATGAAATTTGTACCTTCCCAGATGGAATAAATCTTAACATCTCTCGCTTGACGAGCAATTGGGTACTCCTCGGTATACCCGTATCCTCCATGGACTTGAATGGCTTCCGTAATCATCAGCCAAGCTTGGTCAGAGCCGTATGCTTTAATTAAGGGAGTAACTATTTCAATATAACGTTTGGCTTGCCGAACATCTTCTGGATTATCCCCAAACGCAATTAAATCTAAATAGTAGTACCCTTTAAAAATCATAGCTCGCAAAGCTTCAAGCGTGGCCTTTTGGGTGAGTAACATGCGCCGAATATCTTCGTGTTGAATAAGAGGTACCCGACTTCCTTTAGGATTATCAATGGGGCGACCCTGAACACGTTCTTTGGCATAAGCGACCGCGTTATTATACGCCACAGTCGCTACGGACAGAGCGCAATGTCCAGTATCTACCCGTGATCCATTAATCATCTTAAACATTTGCGCCATGCCTTGCCCAAACCCTTTTTCATCCAGTGGTGCACCTAACAGAAAGCCTCGACACAAACCCTCTTCACCGAAGTTAAGTACCGCTGTAGCAGAGCCTTGAAGCCCCATCTTATGCTCGATTCCCACAGTTGCAACATCGTTTGGTTCCCCAAGACTTCCAACTTCATTCACCCAGATTTTAGGGACAATGAAAAGTGACAAGCCTTTGGTACCGGGAACTGCCCCATCGATTCTGGCTAAAACCAAGTGAATGATATTTTCAGTAAGATCGTGATCCCCACAAGTAATAAAGCACTTTGTTCCTTTTATCTTATAAATTTTAGGGTCATCCGTTGGATAGGCCTTACTTAACATATCCCCCACATCGGAACCGCCACCAGGTTCAGTAATACACATCGTTCCTCCCCACACAGCCTCGAACATTTTAGGAGTGAAGAAGTCGATTTGTTCCTTAGACCCAAACTGCTTAATAATGGACCCAACCCCGCCGGGCAAACCCAAATACGCTACAAACGCAGGGTTTGCGGCAATCATATATTCATGGACAGCTCCATACAACAGCGATGGAAGGGAGCCCTCCCCGTCCACGTCCTTGTTGCTTGCACCCCACCCATTTTCTGCTACATACCTGAAAGCGTTATGAAAGGAAGGGGGAACGGTCACTTTCCCATCCTTAAAAACTGCTCTAATCGTGTCGCCGTCATCATTAGTAGGAGCGACAACCTCTTTACAGACTCTTAAGGATTGGTCAAGAATACCATCGACATCCTCCATGCTGTATACATCTCTGAAACGTTTCAACCCAAGAATTTTTTCTCCATTTAGCCATTCTTTGATAATAAATTTATGGTCGCGTGTGCTATATAGATAATTACTGGCCATAACATGCACTCCTTCTTTGCTTAGTTCTGATCTTTCATCGAACAGCGAGTCGACCATTCGAAGAAGCTCTTTATGATGATTTGGACGAAACTATTATTTCCCTTGGAAGTTTGGTTTGCGTTTTTCAACAAAGGCCTTCATGCCTTCTTTTTGATCTTCAGTAGCAAACAATAGGCTAAAACATTTATGCTCATATTGTAAGCCCATATCCAAATCCATCCGTAGCCCTTCATTGACACATGTTTTAGCCATCTGAATGGCCACAGCGCCTCGGGATGCAAACTTCTTAGCCATTTTCTTTGCTTCGATTAATAATTGATCTGCAGGTACCACTTTATTCACAAGACCAATCCGCAAAGCCTCCTCTGCTGAGATAAAATCGCCGCTAAAAATCAACTCTTTTGCTTTACCTGCACCGATGAGTCGAGGCAGGCGTTGAGTTCCTCCACCACCCGGTAAAATACCCAACTTTATTTCCGGTAAACCAAACTGAGCATTGTCGGCTGCAATGCGTACGTCGGCCACTAAGGTTAGTTCACACCCACCACCTAAAGCATATCCTGCAACTGCAGCGATGACAGGCTTGGGCATATTTTCAATTAAATTAAACGATATTAACGAGGGTCTAACACTTGTCGATACATCCACAGCTGTTGCAGAAGCCATTTGCTTGATGTCCGCGCCGGCTGCAAATACTTTGTCGCCGCCCGTGATAATGACTACTCGTACAGAATTATCGATACTTAACGTTTGGGCCGCCTCCCCCAATTCAATAAAAACCTGACTATTGAGAGCGTTTAGTACCTCTGGGCGATTTAGAGTGATCGTGGCAATTCCCTCTTCAATTTCCACAAGGATTGTTTCGTAAGCCAATTTAACTACCTCCCCCAATTACTTATTTCTGTCTCACGTAAGCATTAGTTCTTAAATCTCAACTCTTTTCCGAATATTCAAAAAATCTGACCTATTCTTTATATACAAGAACCATGCCAATTGCCTAAATATAGTAAAGAAAAATAAGCTGACCTATCTATCTCTTAAAGTAGCCGCTTTTCAGCCGATTGGGTCAATATTTCTTCGCACAATGATTGTGAAACTGTTGAATACAAATCGTTATAGTACTCTTGTTATGTATACAATTGAAACAACAGCTATCTATTTCATACAGCTTGTATGCAAATAATACAGTTGAGTATATTCTTTTCAATATTCCGCTTTAGCTGCGCAAATCGACTGCAATGTGACGATAACATGGTAATGGCCTAGCACCTTAAAGTATGATCGTTATGGAAGTCGAACCCGTTAAAACTTTTTCCATTTGAGCGTTTACTGCCTCTATATTACAAATTAGGCAATTTTCCAAGCGTTCTTTAACAAAACCGTAGAACTTTATCTTATCACCAGGACGAACCATTTGCTCGAAGCGAACCTCAAGGTTACTAATTATCCCCTCAGTGCCGATCCATTCAGTGAGCATGGCTGCCATCTGAGCCATCGTCAGCATGCCATGAGCAATCACTCCCCCCAAACCGGCTTGACGAGCGTAATTATCATCCAGATGAATGGGATTATAATCTCCTGAAGCCTCCGCATACTGACGCACTTGTACTTGGGTTGGCACCCATTCTCGAACAGGAAGTCGATCAGAGACCTCATACTTCTGTAAACTTTTCATACGTCTTCCCCCTTTGCCGGTGCAATCAATGTGGAACAACTTGAAAACACTAATTCACCGGTCATATCGTAACCAGTCGTCTCGATAA
>NZ_JYNH01000016.1 GCF_000960765.1 Desulfosporosinus sp. I2
CGTTGTGGGTTAGCGCCTTCGGCGATACTCATCCTCAGCGCGATAGTATTCGTCAAGGGTCGTGCGCCTTCGGCGATACTCTCCACAGGAGACTATCGTGTTTCATTGCTAATCGCTTGAGGATATGGCTAAAACTCAAAACCTCTGGGCTTTCTGCATGTGCGTCGCTCCTTGCCATCCATGGCACCGCGACATCAGTCCATCACGACACCTTGCCATCCATGGCGGTGTTCTAATCTCGAACATCCTTGTTCGAGTCTTGGACAAGTCCCGTTGAGTTTCTTCACGCCATATCCTCTGCGCTCATTGACGCAATTCCACTAATCGTGCTCTCTAAGCTAAGAAACTTCCTCTGGGCTTGGGTCGTCGGGGTTGGAACGACGGAGTTGGAACGATGGGGATTAGGGCGACGGGAGAAGGACGACGTAGGCGCTGTTTGCGTTTTTGACGCAAATGCGCTGTAGGCATGTTTTGGCGACGTGGATGCAAGTTTGGGGACGGTTCTTGGCTTGCATTTAGAAGATGAAAAATAGGGAGAAAACACTTGTGGAAACAAGAGAATTGGTGGATAATATGTCTTTGATTTCAGACTTATGGGAAACAGAACGCTTGATTATTAGAGATGCGAATTTACTTGATGTGGATAGATTACAAGAGATTTATAGACAGTCTGAAAATACGGAAGGCTGGACTAGGGAGAGCGAATTGACTAATGACTATATACTTAATGGTGTTAACATGGGTAATTTACCCCCTAATGGAATAAAAGAGTTTTATAAGATTCAATTAATGACTCATAAGACCTCATCTGAAATTATAGGATTCATAGAATTTTATCATGGCTTTCCTGATAAAGAAGTTTTATATATTGCTACACTTTTGTTTTGTGAAGACTACCGTAATAATCGTTATGGTCAAGAAGTTATCATGAAATTATGTAATCAAGCACTTGAATTAGGATTTTATCAAGTTAGACTTGGAGTATCACTTAAAAACTGGTTAGGAATCTATTTTTGGAATAAGTTAGGGTTTGATACAATTCTAAAATTTCAGGGTGATAAAGTACTTGACAAGAATTCTTTCGCATTGCTGGAACTTGGGAAAAACCTATAGTGGGGCATTGTAAGTGCAAGTTTGGGAATGGTTCTTGACTTGCATACTTGCATCGTTGATATGTATGTGTTTTTTAGGAGGCGTTTCATGGAACGGGAAAAAATGTTATCGTATATTTTAGATGCTTATCCATATCCGGTTGTGTTTGTCGATTGTGATCATGTTATTAGATATTTGAACAAAAGGGCAGAATACCATTATTATCAAGAACGTGGTTATCGTGATTTAATTGGAAAAAGTATTTTTGATTGTCATCAGAATCCAAAATCGGAGGAAATGATCAAATCTGTTGTCGAACAACTCAAAAATCATGCTAATGAGGCCTTTTTAAAGGTTAATTATAGAAATGAACGAATTTACATTGTGCCTGTAAGGGATGAGAATGGGGCATTGATAGGATATTTTGAAAGGTTTGAAATGAACTTGCAAAAGTAGGTCTTACTGGTCATATGGTTGTTATGTAAGGTAAGAGAATTATTTGAGCTAAAAATTTATGGTTTGCGGAGGACGAATAACGTGAATTGGATGAATAAACGAGTTTTAGTCATTGGTGCAGGTCTTAGTGGTCAGGCGGCTGTTCGGAAACTTCAGCGTCTGGGTGCGGAAGTTTTCTTGACGGATCAGCAGTCGGGCGAGAGCCTCAAGGGGGTTGAAGAACTAGGACTTGATCGGACTCATTTGTTACTTGGTTTAGTACCAGATTTTGCGACGATTAACCCTGAGCTGATCATTCTATCTCCGGGGGTATCACCTAAGCTCTCTTTGGTTGAGGAGGGGATTTCCCGTAATGTGGCCGTGTGGAGCGAAGTGGAGCTGGCCATGGATGATTGCCCCGCGCTTTGTATTGGGGTCACCGGAACGAATGGCAAAACAACTACCACCACTTTAATCGGGGAATTAGCAGGGTTGACTGGGCGGCCTACGATTGTTGCGGGAAATATTGGAGTCGCTTTAAGTGGACAGGTCGATAAGATGAATGAGAATAGCATTGTCGTGGCTGAGCTTTCTAGTTTTCAGTTGGAGTTTATTCATAGGCTTCGAGTTCACATTGGCATTTTGCTGAATCTTACCCCTGATCATTTGGATAGACATGATACCTTAGAAGAGTATCTGAGGGTTAAAACTCGAATCTTTGAGAACCAAACAGCAACGGATTTGGCGATTCTAAATTGGGATGATCCATTAGTTCGAGATCTGGGATCTAAATTAAAAAGCAGGGTCCTATACTTTAGTCCAACCTCTTTCTTGCAGGAGGGGATTAGTCTTTGGCATGACGAGATTGTCTATGCGGAAAAGGAAAAGAGGACGATGATTCCAATTATCTCCCGTAAAGAACTTCAGATACGCGGGGCACATAATCTGGAAAATGTCATGTCGGCTGCGGCTGCGGCGAGGGCGTTAGGCCTTTCTTGGACAGAGATCGCTGATGGGCTACGACAGTTTAAAGGGGTAAAGCATCGACAAGAAGTTGTAGGGTCGTATGAGGGGATTCTTTTCATCAATGATTCTAAAGGGACTAATACAGATGCTGCTACCAAGGCCTTATTAGCATTTGATGAACCCTTAGTACTTATTGCTGGGGGAAAAAATAAAGGGCTTGATTTTCACGAGTTTATGAAAGTTGTTTGCGGTAAGGTTAAAAGTCTTGTTTTACTGGGTCAAGCGGCTGAAGAGATGGAACAAGCTGCCCGGGACGAAGGGGTACAGCGGATTATTAGGGTTAATACCTTCGAGGAGGGTGTAGAAAAAGGGATTTCCGAGGCGGTTCCTGGGGATGTTGTTTTATTATCCCCTGCTTGTACAAGTTGGGATATGTTTAAGAATTATGAAGAAAGAGGGGAATTGTTTAAGGAGTTAGTGCGTAGGCATTATAGGGAACCCATTCAACATTGAATAAAGGGGGAACTAACAATGCGAAAGTATCATCGACCTGATTTGGTCTTGTTGGGAGCGATTTTGGCTCTGTTAGGGATAGGATTTATTATGGTTTATAGCTCAAGTGCTGTCAGAGGCTTTATTCAGTTTGATGATCCTTATCACTATCTCAAGATGGAAATTATGTGGGTGACAATAGGACTTGTAGCATTGTTCCTTAGCATGCGGGTGGATTTGCAATGGTTACGTCAATTTGCGAAACCGGCCCTTCTTCTGGCAATTGCCTTGTTAATTGCGGTTAAAATCCCGGGTATAGGACGAAAGGTCAATGGTGCCGATCGTTGGATTGGGCTCGGACCTATGTCAATCCAGCCCTCGGAAGTGATTAAGCTTTCCATGGTCTTGATGATGTCCCATCTGCTTGCCCTTAATCCCTATAAGATCAAATCCTTTCGCAAGGGTGTTCTTCCGATCCTTGGTTTGCTCGGGGTAATTGCCGGGCTCATTATGCTCCAACCGGATTTGGGTACAACCCTGGTCATTGCGGCTACGACGTTTTTTATGTTGATTGCGGCAGGTGCACGGGTCAGTCATATCCTTGCTTTAGCAGGGACAGGGCTCGGTTTAGTCGTAGTGGCTATTGCCGCTGCACCTTATCGAATGCGACGTATTTTTGCTTTTTTAGATCCTTGGGCCGATCCTTTAGGGAACGGGTATCAAACGATTCAGGCGCTTTTAGCCTTAGGTCCAGGGGGATTGTTTGGTCTAGGTTTAGGGCAAAGTCGGCAGAAATTTCTTTATTTGCCGGAAAACCACACAGATTTTATCTTTGCCATGATTGGAGAAGAACTTGGTTTTATCGGTGCGACATTGATCATCTTACTTTTTTTCCTCTTCGCATGGCGAGGGTTTCGGGTGGCAATGAGAGCCCCAGATGCCTTTACAGGATTTCTCGCGGTTGGGTTAACGGCTATGGTTTCTATTCAGGCGATGATCAACATGGGAGTTGTGAGTGGGGTATTGCCAGTTACTGGGATAACTCTACCCTTTATCAGTTATGGGGGCACATCGCTCGTTTTTACGATGTTGGGAGTTGGAGTGCTGCTGAATATTTCCAGAGAAGTAAGGTGAACTCGAGGCACGATGTTCGAGGTTCGAAGTTCGAGTGCATGTGCGCCTTTGGGGCTTGATGGTGGAAGTCTCGGGAGTGGAGAAAGGGGTTTAAAGGGTGCGTGTGATTTTAACGGGTGGTGGAACTGGCGGGCATATATATCCAGCGTTAGCCATTGCCAAAGGATTATTGGCGCGTGATGATAAGACTCAAATTCTATATGTGGGAATAAGGGATGGGATGGAAGCGCGTCTAGTGCCAGAAGAGGGGATTAAGTTTGCTGGGATTTCAGGAAAAGGACTGCCGCGCAAGTTAAGCTTGGAGACGATAAAAGTTCTCGCTAAAAGCTTAAAGGCGCTCTGGGAAACTAAGAATATTTTGCGAAAGTTCCATCCAGATCTGGTCATAGGAACCGGAGGATATGTGTCAGGGCCGGTTGTTTTGACCGCGGCGCTTTTTAATATTCCAACCTTGCTTCATGAACAAAATGCTTTACCCGGAATAACAAATCGAATTTTAGCACGGTTTGTGCGCCGAGTGATGGTAACCTTTCCTGAAAGTATTTCACATTTTGGGGCTTTGAAAAAACTTGAATTGGTCGGGCTCCCAGTTCGCTCAGAGATAGGAGAAGTGACCCGTGAAGTGGGAGCCAGGAAATTTGGATTACGCACAGATTATTTGACTCTGCTGGTAACGGGTGGGAGTCGGGGTGCACTCACCTTGAACACGGCTATGATCACTGTTTTAGAGCATCTTGCTCAACGCCCGGATATTCAAGTGGTTTGGGCAACCGGAAAGATGACGTACTCCCAAACGATTGAAGAGCTCGAGAGACGAGGAATTATGTGGCGAAGATCAGGTTGGCGTGTCTTAGAGTATTTGAAGGATATGCCGGAAGCGTTGGCTTGTACTGACCTCTACATAGGTAGGGCTGGTGCAGCTTCTTTAGCGGAATTGATGGTTGCAGGAATTCCCAGTGTTTTGATTCCATATCCTTATGCTGCGGAAAATCATCAAGAACATAATGCACAGGCACTTGTTCAGGCTGGTGCAGCACAAGTCATCTTGGACTCGGAATGTGACGGAGAACGGTTATGGAAAGAGATAGATCATCTGATTTCTCAACCAAAGCTTCTCGACACTATGGGAGACGCAGCGCGAACCCTTGCCCAGCCTCAAGCTTTAGATAAAATTTTAGATCTCTGTAGGGAAATTGCCTGGCACTGATCGTGGTTCGCTATTCGTGGTTCGTGGTTCGGAATAACGAATAACGAAATCAAGTTTGTAGTTCGAACTACGAATATCGAATATCGAACATCGAGTCTGCTCACACCTGCTTACTCTGATGCATAGCATATGGCAGTAAACAAAGTAAAGGAGTGAGCGTGGTGTGGCCAAAACGAAAAATCCAACTGGTCGCTTCTTCTGCAGCTTCCGGAATTGACGGGGTCCGGGCCGTGTTGAGAGGGGTTCAGCTTGAATTCTGTGAGGTAGAACCAATAGCTGAGGATTTATGTGAATCAAGCTCGGAACGATGGATGGAGATGCCTTTCGCTGATATGACAAAGTCTAGTCAATGGGACCCTGTGACTGAATTAGTCTATTGGTCAGATGGTTTGGAAGAGAATTTATGGAAAAAAAAGGCCCTAAGCCAAGGAATAAATCAGCAACCGATACAAGCTTTAATACATAATATTCTTCAGGATGAATTAGTCTTATGGATATCTGAACCGACGGTGCTTATTGAAGGACGTCCCTTATTAGGGCATATTTTAGATATGGCAGGATTTGAGCCGACGATCGTTTGGCAAAACGATGGAAAATGGCATTGTGTGCAAAAGCAGGGCTCATACTGGCTGATATCAGAATCTTGGTTAGATGGGCTAGTCGATAAAAGTACACTGGGAAGAAGAGCGGAGCCTGGAATCAATGAACAAACGACTTGGGTAGTTCGTGAAACTCAAGTTGATTTTTATCATAGTTCCGAGGGCCGTGGTTATCTAGGTTATTTACCGCGATGGCCAGAACCGATAGAAGAACTAAGGGCATATCATATTATTGCGAAGTGTTTTGATATCGGGGTTTCTTGGTTGGATATTAAGTTAGCTCTGGGCTCACTTTGGAAGAACCAATGAAGGGTGGACAACATGAGGTGGAAAATCAATGATTTTGGATGGAATGACGGGACGGGTGGAGAAAAAATATCCATTGCTCCACTTGAACACTTGGAGGATTGGTGGGCCCGCTGAGGTTGTATATTGGCCTGAAACGACTGAAGATTTATTCAGTGTATGGAAACGTGCGCGGGAGGCTGATATTCCTGTTTGGTTAATCGGACGGGGTTCTAATTTACTATTGCCGGATGAAGGACTTCCTGGAATAACAATGGTGACGACTGCCTTGCGGAAAATTCACTGGGGTGATTTCATAGTTCGCGTTGAAGCAGGGTACTCATTAGCTTTATTGGCTCAAGAAGCCGGTGAACGAGGGTGGAGCGGATTAGAGTTTGCACGAGGGATACCTGGATCAGTTGGGGGAGCTGTGATCATGAATGCGGGTGCTCACGGCCGTGAAATAGCATCTCAAATAACCAATATTACCGTATTAGGAACAGATGGAACCCTGAAAAACATAAAACGAGAAGAGATTAAATTTGCTTATCGATACTGTTCGTTACGTGGTCAGGCTTGGGTGCTTGAAGCACAACTGGCGTTTTCACGTGGGGAGCGGGAACAAATATTAAAGACAATGAAAGAGAATTTAGCCAATAGAACAGCAAATCAACCCATCGAGAAACCTAATGCGGGAAGTATTTTTCGAAATCCTCCGGGTGATTCAGCGGGTCGGCTGATTGAAGCTGCTGGGTGGAAGGGGAAAAGGATGGGCGGTGCTCAGGTTTCCGAGAAACACGCAAATTTTATCGTCAATAACGGCAGTGCTAAGTCGAAGGATGTGCTTGCTTTGATAGACGCTATTAAGAATGATGTTCGCACTAAATATGGAATCACTTTGCAAACAGAAGTAGAGAGTATCCAGACCGAAATGACAATATCGCAAAGGATGTAGAAAATTGACACCTTTAAAAGGGGGGGTTGGATAATGGCGATGGATAGGTATGTCATCACCGGAAAACAACGGTTAGAAGGAACTATTCGGGTAAGTGGAGCAAAAAACTCTTCCCTTCCCTTATTAGCTGCAACTTTACTAGCTGAGGGGTCGTCGGCCCTATTAGAAATCCCGCAATTAGCGGATATTACCCATATGATTGAAGTACTTGAGCACTTAGGCTGTAAGGTTGTGCGTCAAAACGAGGCGTTACTCATTAACGCTGGGGCTTTAGGGTCTTGTGATGTTGATGAAGGGCTCATGCGCCGAATGCGTGCTTCAAATTTGATTTTAGGTCCATTATTAGCCAGGTATGGACGGGTTAAAATCTCAAGACCTGGTGGTTGTGCCATTGGTTCTCGCCCTATGGATCAACACATCAAAGGGCTTCAACAATTAGGAGTAAAGGTTAAAGAAAAACACGGCTACATCGAAGCTTGGACGGATAAATTACTGGGTGCAGATGTTTACTTAGATGTCCCAAGTGTTGGAGCTACTGAAAATATTATGATGGCAGCTGTCTTAGCAAAGGGTATTACCCTGATCCGCAATGCAGCTCGTGAGCCAGAAATTGTCGATTTACAATTATTCTTAAATAAAATGGGAGCCAAAGTGCGTGGAGCTGGAATGGATGTCTTGAAAATTGACGGGGTCGAATCTCTCCATCCTACAGAACATACTGTTATACCGGATCGGATCGAGGCGGGAACCCATATGATTGCTGCAGTCATGACTGAGGGAGATGTGTTGATTAAGAATGTAGTACCAGAGCATTTGGAACCGGTTATTGCAAAATTGCGCCAATCAGGAGCTATTATAACTCTGATGGATGAGGCTATCCGTGTTCAACAGAGGGGAAGAATTAGCGGGGTGGATCTTAAGACGATGCCTTATCCCGGATTTCCCACAGATATGCATCCCCAGTTTATGGCAATGCTCTCGTGTGCGGAGGGCACTAGTATCATTACCGAGACCATCTTTGAAAACCGTTTTCAGCATGTTGATGAATTAAGGCGGATGGGGGCACAGATAACCGTTGAGGGGAGAACTGCCGTAATTCGTGGAGTGGAAACCCTTGAGGGGGCCTTTGTGGAGGCCACAGACCTTCGTGCTGGAGCAGCGCTCTTCCTTGCGGCATTGGCTGCTGAGGAAGCGACTGTCCTTGAAAAAGTAGATTATATTGATCGTGGTTACGAAAATTTAGAAGAGAAATATAGTCATATAGGAGCAAAAGTTGTGCGAGTGTGATATTTTGTCAATAAAAGTCTTCTAAAAAAGCATGACAGAATAGGACTGTATTCGTTATACTGGGACAAGGAGGAAATGCCAAAATGCAACCCAAGAAAATGAATACGTCCTTTCTTTATGTAGCAGTTTTGACGATGCTACTTTCACTTGGAATTGTGCTATTTGCACGCTCCAGTGCTTTTGCTATTAATAACGTCATGGTACAGGGGCTTAGTTTGGTTTCCGAAGATGATATTTTAAAATTGTCGGATGGGATTAAGGGCCAAAATTGTTTGTTTTTTGATCAAACGGCTTTAGCCCATAAAATTTCGTTACATCCGCTTGTTAAAAGTGTTAATTTTCAGCGGAAGCTTCCCAAAACTCTTGTTATACAAGTAACCGAAAGAACTCCGATTGCTCTGGTAGCTGTTCCAAAAGGAATCTTGGAAGTGGATAAGGAAGGCACCTTTTTACGACGATTAGAGAGTTGGCCCAAAAATGATTTTCCGGTTATTAGTGGAATAACTCTTTCCGATACGGTTGGACCTGGTCAAAATTTAGCCAACCCACTTCTCTTGGCTGCGCTTCGCTTACTTGGACAAGCTCCTCCAGAATTGCATAAACAGATTGGAGAGCTTCATGTCAACGAAATACAACAGATGACCTTGTTTTTAACAAGTGGGGTGGAAGTTCGGTTGGGAAAAGCCAATGACTGGAGTGATAAATTAAACGCGCTTTATAAACTTATAAGTGATCCTGGGTATACATCAATTCAACAAGGGGTACGATACATAGATTTTACAGCGGCAAAACCAGTAATAGGTCGCTAAAGCAGGGAGGAATAATGGAACATGTGGTTACCGCTCTTAGGCTTAGTTTTAGGATTAGCGATCGGGTATGTCAGCCCGTTTTCAGTCCCGATTGAATATGCTAAATACTTATCCGTTGGAATTCTGGCGGCCTTGGATTCTGTCTTAGGAGGGATACGGTCTGCTCAAGAAGATCATTTTGATAGTGCCGTGTTCTTGACGGGCTTTTTTAGTAATATGCTCCTTGCGGCTCTATTAGCTTATGTAGGGGATCGCATCGGAGTGGATCTTTATTTGGCTGCTGTAGTAGCATTTGGCGTCCGGATATTCCAAAATTTAGGGAGCATAAGACGACATCTTATCAAAAAATAAAGTTGGATTGCTAGATTTAAAAATATATAAGTAACTTAACAAAAACTTTTTTAAAATAGAGGGATAAAGCATAAACATATAGAATTTGTACGGTGTATGCATTTAAAACTGAATGTATAGTTTATGGATTTAAGGATAACAGGTCAGAAAGGCAGAATGAAGCGAGGGGGTTATAACCTAAATGCTGGAATTTGATACGGACTTAAACCAATTTGCAGAAATTAAGGTGATTGGTGTAGGTGGTGGCGGAAACAATGCGGTTAATCGTATGATTACCGCTGGATTACAAGGGGTCGATTTCGTAACAGTCAATACAGATTCACAAGCCTTACAACTTTCCCGTGCAGGTCAAAAGGTGCAAATTGGAATAAAGTTAACCAAAGGACTTGGGGCTGGAGCAAATCCGGAAATTGGAGCTAAAGCAGCGGAAGAGAGCCGGGAGGAACTGGCAAAGGTACTAAAGGGAGCGGATATGGTCTTTGTGACCGCTGGTATGGGGGGCGGAACAGGTACTGGTGCGGCCCCTATAGTCGCAGAAGTGGCCAAAGAAATGGGTGCCCTAACCGTTGGAGTAGTCACGCGCCCGTTTACGTTTGAAGGTCGTAAGCGAGCAATGCAGGCGGAAAAAGGAATTGCTGAACTCAAGAGTAAAGTAGATACCCTGATTACGATCCCTAATGATCGTTTATTGCAAGTAGTGGACAAGCATACCACGATTCATGAGGCATTTCGCATTGCGGATGATGTCTTGAGACAAGGTGTACAAGGTATCTCGGATTTAATCGCGGTTCCAGGCCTGATTAATTTGGATTTTGCTGATGTTAAAACGATTATGTCAAATACAGGTTCGGCACTTATGGGTATCGGCCAGGCAACTGGAGAAAATCGTGCAGCAGATGCAGCCCGCAAAGCAATTTCCAGTCCCTTGCTCGAAACTTCGATTGAGGGAGCTAAAGGAGTTCTCCTTAATATTACCGGGGGAAGCAACTTAACTCTTTTTGAAGTGAACGAAGCTGCGGGAATTATTGCGGAAGCTGCGGATCCTGAAGCAAATATAATTTTTGGAGCCGTTATTGATGAAAACCTTAAGGAAGAAATAAGGGTTACTGTTATTGCCACTGGATTTGACCAGCATTGGGCAGGGTTTGGTGTTGCTCCTGGAAAAGTACAGGATAACATTATTAAGACTGTAACGAAAGAGGGGGACGTCGATATCCCTGAGTTTCTTAGGCGTCGGCGGTAGCTAATATATATTATGGTTACAACAATCAACAAGCGTTCTCCTCACTATCAAAGTGATACCATCACTATCAAAGTGTGTGGAGAACGCTTGTTTTTTGTTGATAGAGCAACTTGTACTTGCCCGGAATAGATTACCCATCTATTCCCGGACAAGTTTTTTCACTTTCATGCCCCCACTTCTATAAGTGGGGGTTCTTCGTGATTTCAGGTGAGGTTAAATCCTACAGGCGGTTAGCATTCAATGAGCATATTTTGTCGACAATATGTTTCTTGGTTAAAAAACTACACTACTCGTATTAATTTTCCTAAAATATCCATTTACAACATCCCGAAAGCGACAGGTTTTACTACCTTCTTTAGATATAATTTTTAGAGAAGTGTTAGAAAGGGTGTACCAGATGGATGTAGCACAAACTTATCTCGATCTGGACATTCTCATTAACGGGGGAATGGACACTCTGCTTCTGATCCTTATTGGCCGACTCATCCGCCTACCAATCCAGCCGTACAGAATCCTAGTTGGGGCTATGCTTGGAGAAATTCCAGTTATTTTAGCCTGTTATTCTTCACCACCGTGGACCACACTAAGTAAATGGGTTATTCCGTTTCTTATGATTGGAGTAGCTTACCCAACAAGGAGGCTCAATAATTTTCTCAAAGCAATACTCGGATTTTGGCTTCTTTCCGCAGGACTTGGGGGATTTGTGTATGCCTTATGGGGTTGGGTGAACTTTGATAATGGAACCGGTAGTGAACAATTAACCCTAGTCTTGGGTAATTTATGGATTCTTCCGTTAGCGGCCATGGCCTGGTGGTTATTTCAATTTATTTGGCAGAGATGGCAAGAAAGAAACTCTATTCTTGAACAGATTATCTACGATTTGGAAATCAGGTTTGGCGGTGGTGATCATGAAGTTGTGCGGGTTAAAGCGCTAATGGACACAGGAAATCAATTGCGAGATCCATTGACCGGTAACCCAGTAATTCTTCTGGAAGAGGAGGTTGCTGCGAGTGCGATGCCCGAAAATGTAAGGGCGTTTCTTAATATCTCTTGGAAAGACTGCTCAGACCCTTGGCCGCTAATTTGGAAAACTAATCCAAGCTTAATGAAACAGATTGCTTTTATTCCCTGTCAAACAATTGATCGTCAAAGTTGGCTGCTTGGAATTAGACCTGAGCGTGTAACCTGGCACGATAAAAAAGAATCTTGTCAAATCCAGGCAACCGTGGCACTCGTCAAGCAAGTGTTAAGTTCAGAGGGTGAATACCAAGCGTTACTACACCCAGAACATGTGCGGAAAGGTGGAGATAGTTAAATGAAGTGGTGGAGTAATGTGCAAAATAAGCTCAAACGGCTTTGGGTCATGCTTTTTCAGAAGGCTTGTGGGATTGGTGGGATTTATTATGTTGGAAGCAGTGAAGCCCTCCCACCACCACTAAATTCGGATGAAGAGGGGGTCCTCTTGGAACGACTAGAAATGGGGGACTTCTCCATTAGAGATATTTTAATTGAACGTAATCTTCGTCTCGTCGTTTATATTGCTCGCAAATTTGAAAATACGGGAATTGGAATTGAAGACCTAGTTTCAATAGGCACAATTGGGCTAATTAAAGCGGTCAATACGTTTGATCCTCAAAAGAAAATTAAACTCGCGACCTATGCATCAAGATGTATTGAAAATGAAATCCTAATGTATCTCAGACGAAATAATAAAACTCGTTCTGAAGTATCGTTTGATGAACCCTTAAATATAGATTGGGATGGAAATGAATTATTGTTATCCGATGTTTTAGGTACAGAGAATGACATTATCTCAAAGCCCATTGAGGAGCAGGTTGATCGCCAGTTGTTACATTTAGCGATGGGGAGACTTACAAATCGAGAAAAGGTAATCATGGAATTAAGGTTTGGATTGGATGATGGGGTAGAGAAGACACAAAAAGAAGTTGCCGATCGACTGGGGATTTCTCAGTCTTACATTTCACGACTTGAAAAACGAATTATACGACGATTGCGCAAAGAATTTTGCCGATTGGAATAACCTTACAGATGTTAGGGCATACTTCCCAACAGAATTTGCTGGGAGGTGCTCTTAGATTGGCATTAAATAAAGTTGAGATTTGTGGAGTGAACACCTCGAAGTTGCCTGTATTGTCCAGCGTGAAGATGAAAGAGTTGTTTGTGATTTATCAAGCTGGAAATCGCAGTGCTCGAGACAAACTTATTCATGGGAATCTCCGTCTTGTTCTCAGTGTGATTCAGCGGTTTACGAATCGTGGAGAATATGTAGATGACCTTTTTCAAGTAGGTTGTATAGGGTTAATGAAAGCGATTGATAATTTTGATCTTGGTCAGAATGTAAAGTTCTCTACTTACGCCGTACCCATGATAATCGGGGAAATACGTCGTTATTTAAGAGATAATAATCCAATTCGAGTAAGTCGGTCTCTGCGTGATATTGCTTATAAGGCACTTCAAGTCCGGGATCAGTTGGTTAGTGAACGTTCTTGTGAACCCACAGTTGCAGAGATCGCCCATAAGCTTGCTCTGCCGAGAGAAGACGTTGTTTTTGCTTTAGATGCCATCCAAGAACCGATTTCGTTATTTGAACCCATCTATCATGATGGAGGAGATCCTATTTTTGTCATGGATCAAATAGGGGATGATAAGCAGTCGGATACAGGTTGGGTCGAAGGACTTGCTGTACGGGAAGCCTTGCGACGCTTAAGTGAACGAGAAAAATTAATCTTGTCTTTGCGCTTTTTTCAAGGGAAAACCCAGATGGAAGTTGCGGATGAGATTGGAATCTCTCAGGCACAGGTATCTCGTCTTGAGAAAGCCGCGATGCAACACATGCGCAAGTTTGTGTGAATGCGATGCACGAAGCACGAAGCACGAAGCACGATTATAGTGTGTGTGCAGTATTCGAATATCGAGCCTCGGGGCTCGATTAGAGCATATACGATACGCTAGAGGTGTGATATATAATATTCGCGTTTCGCGCCTCGAACATCGAGCCTCGCATTAGGGCTATTTTAAGACCTTCCCTCATATGATGACATATACGATGCACGAGGGGGTGGCTCCATGATCGAACCTCGAGCCTCGCGCATCGAGCCTCGATTAAGGGGGGGGTCTAAAATGCGCGTTTCGGATTTGCGATTATTGGATGTCGTAAATGTTAAGGATGGACGAAGGCTAGGGCCCATCAAAGACCTAGACCTCGATTTAGAACGGGGTGTTGTCAAAGGAATTATTGTGCCGGGACCGTCAAAAAGTTGGGGGCTCTTTGGTGGTGGTAAGACGGAGGATTATATTATCCCTTGGGATCGCGTTAAAAAGATAGGGGTTGATGTCATTTTAGTTGATGTCAATGATCTGCCTGAATTTAATCTTGAAAACGAAGACCGTCGGTAGGCCCTCATACAGTTACCTAGTTTCAAGCATAATCGCCTTTTCTTTCGGGAATAGGGCTTTATGCTTGTTTGCTTATTATCTAAGTTTCGTGCCTTTAGTTCTATGGGGTTCTTATAACTTTGGCGAGTAGAGTTCCAATCTAGAGTACAATGTTCAGTTTTAACTGAACGAATTCTCCAAAGTTAAACAAAAATCGTTATATTTGTACAGAAATCCTCATAAATAGGACTTTTGGCAGGTTTGTTCTCAAGCATATTAAATGATATATTTGTACTATGTAAGAATGTATCATTATCGGAATTTTCTTATCGGGAATCGAAGGAGCTTAAGGGATGAGTTGGAAGTGGCATAGACAAGGGGATTTAACCTACCTAACCCTCCCGAAATGGCAAGCGGAAGGAATTGACTTGGGCTTTTCGACTCGGGTTGGGGGAGTAAGTCAAGTTCCATACGATAGGTTCAATTTAGGGTTTCATGTGGGGGATAATCCTCTAGCAGTTCTGGAAAACCGAGAGCGTTGGCTAGGCCTTTGGAAGGTTCCTTGGTCAAGGGTTGTTGTCGGAGAGCAGGTTCATGGTACGAATGTGGAATGGGTTAATGAAGAAGACGGAGGGCGTGGTTTTCGCGAGCTAGAAACGGCAATTCCGGCGGTTGATGGATTATTGACACAGAGTACTCTTGGGCTCATGGCCTTTTTTGCTGATTGTGTTCCTCTATTTTTCTATTACCCCGATCTTAAGGCAGTAGGAATTGCTCACGCTGGTTGGAAAGGTACTGCTCAAAAAATCGGACAAAGAGTCATTGAATGTTTCGAAGAAGCTGGTGGGTGTACTGAAAATGCATGGGTTGCTATCGGGCCCAGCATTGGTCCTTGCTGTTATTCAGTCGATGAAAGGGTTGCTGAGCAGTTTCGTCTGAATTATAAAAAAACATCTTTTCTACATCCGCAAGAAGATAGACACTACCTGCTCGACTTATGGGAAGCTAATCGAACACTGCTCTTGGAAAAAGGGATTCGCCCGGAAAACATAGATATTGCTGCAACTTGCACCGCAGACAATCCTAATTGGTTTTTCTCACATCGTCGGGAAGGTGCACGAACTGGCCGAATGGCAGGGTGGATCAGTAAGCGAAGCGCGATGCACGATGCGCGAGGTACGAGAGGTACGGAATATTCGAACTTCGTGCCTCGAACCTCGAGCCTCGATTAGGGGGTGAGTTAGTTGGCAACAATCTTAGTGGTTGACGATGAGGAACCGATTCAAGAACTCCTTCGATTTAATTTAGAAAAGGAAGGTTACTTGGTTAGTGTCGCTAAAGATGGGAAGGAAGCCTTAGACCGTGTTAATAAGGAAAACCCCGATCTTATTGTACTTGATCTGATGTTGCCAGGAATGGACGGTCTGGAAGTTTGCCGAAGGCTTCGTTTAATTCCCGGGTTTCAACACGTTCCTATCATTATGTTAACCGCTAAAGGAGAGCTCATCGATAAAGTGTTAGGGCTTGAACTAGGAGCAGACGATTATATGACTAAACCGTTTAGCCCCCGCGAATTAATAGCTCGTATTAAAGCTTGCTTGCGTCGTGTCAACACAAACGAGAAAGCTGACGCCCAGATTGTTCGCGGAGAATTGAGGATTGATATAAACGGTTTTCGCGTTCATGTGCGCGGAGAGGAAACTGAATTAACCCCTAAAGAGTTTGAACTACTCCGCGTATTGGTTGCTCACCCTGGTAAGGTATACTCTAGGGATGAATTGCTGGAACGAATTTGGGGGTACGAATATGATGGGGATACCCGCACAGTTGATGTCCATGTGCGCCACCTGCGTCTAAAAATTGAAAGGGATCCTTCCAACCCTGAGTACATTGAAACATTACGCGGGATTGGGTATCGCTTTAAAGGGTAACGAAGATGAGTATAAAATGGCGATTGACCGGATTATTTTTAGCCATGACAGCCCTTTCCCTACTTCTTTTTTGGGTTGGGGAGAGCGCGAGATTAGTTTCTGTCGAACAACGGAGTGATATTGGCGTTGTGTTTCTAGCATTATGTCTTCCCACGGGGGTAACTTACTTTTACGCTAGCAGATTATCTCGTCGTATGGAGAAGTTTCACCTTGCTACACAACGAATTGCAAGGGGAGACTTCCAACCTATCTATTTATCAGATTCAACGGATGAACTTGGACAATTCACCGTGGAGCTAAACAGCCTTTCGAGGCACGTGGAGAAAATTGTCCAAAGTGGGACACAAGAAGCACATAAGATGGAAGCGATTTTAGCGGGGATGCAAGAAGGTGTAGTGGCAGTTGATCATGTCGGGCGTGTGGTATTAGTCAATACTGCTGCTGAGAAGATTTTCGAACGTCGAGCATCAGAGCGCGAACTGGAGTACCTATTAGAGCTGACTTATGACGCGGAATTGGTACACTTAACCCGTAAGGTGCTTGCGGGGCAGCCCTCAGCGACAAGAGAAACTCAAATTGCCCAAAGAACGGTACAAAGCCAGATAAATCCGATTTTGGGCGAGCAGGGGCAACCACGGGGCGCAGTGATCGTGATACATGATGTCACAGAGTTGCGTCGACTCGAACAAATACGAACAGATTTTGTGGCTAATGTATCGCATGAATTAAGAACTCCCCTGACCTCTATTAAGGGCTTTGTAGAAACACTTCTTGACGGTGCCGCTGAAGACCCGGCCATACGTAACCGATTTCTGAACATAATTCAAGCGGAAACCTTACGTTTACAGCGCCTTATAGAAGATCTATTGACATTGGCCCATTTTGAAGGTCGAGAAAATCGGACGGCTGTAGGTTCGGAAAAAAGAGGGTACGTTCAAAACGCCTATGAAAAAATCAAACCTGTAATCCAAAGCTTTGCTCAGGTCAAGGGAATTAGCGTAGAGGTTATTCTTCCAGAAGATTTACCGCCAGTCTTAATTGGAGAAGACTTACTGAGTCAACTTCTTTTAAACCTCTTAGAAAATGCGGTTAAATATACATCTGAGGGGCGTGTCTGGCTCCATGCTCAAGTAGGGCTAAACGACATCCACCTTGAATTCGGAGATACGGGCTGTGGCATACCAGAGGATATTTTGCCTCGGATCTTTGAACGTTTCTATCGTGTGGATAAGGCTCGGTCCCGGGAACAAGGGGGAACGGGGCTTGGGTTAAGTATTGTAAAGCACATGGTGGAAGGCATTGGTGGAAAAATTAGCGTTGATTCGAAGCTAGGACTCGGAACCGTTTTTACGTGTGATTTGCCACGGGCTAAATCGTAGTTCGTAGTTAGAGCATCTAACATCTAACATCTAACATCGTCGAACTGGCCAGGGAGGGTAAAATGGAGGGAAATAAAAGAAAACGGATTTATTGGTTTTGGAGTATAGTTCTAATTCTTTTGGCTGGTAGTGCAGTATGGTCCTTTCGATCGAGTTTGACTGCTAAGACGATAAAATTTGAGGTAGCCCAAACTGGGACAATAACTCATGAACAGAAAGTAATGGCGACCTTTGCCAATCAAGAAACATCGATTCTTGCTCCTATCTCTGGGAAAATTCAATATTTGGGGGAGGACGGACAACGTTTCAGGCGAGGGGAGGCAGTGGGAACCATTCAGGCGGATGGTACAGCCCCTGGAACCAAACGTGAAAATGCTCAAGCGATTCAAGCAGTGGTAGGAGGGTTGTTTTTCCGCCAGAGTGACGGCTTAGAATCTATTCTGACAAGTCAAAATCTTACTACAATGGATTTGGATAAATTGTTGGCTCAGACAGCTAAGGTTAAAACTCCGGGTGTAACCGTTCAAACTGGGGAAGTGGTGGGTAAAGTTGTAAATAATCTCATTCCGACCATGGCCTTTCTTGAAATTCCTAGTATGGAAGGACTTGTAGTAGGAAAGACTCTGAGGATAACGGTTGGAAATCAAACAGTCAACGCTAAGATTTTACGTAAATCAGATCAACCCAAAGGTATAATTGTCCAATTTCCTTACTATATCGATGGTTCGGTGTCCGATAGGCGTCATGAAGTGACTTGGATCTATCGTCCATCAGTCACGGGAGTTCTCGTACCGAAGAGTGCACTGTGGACGAAAGGGGAGGAACTCGGAGTCTTTCTATGGAGCGAGGGAGTTGTACAATTCAAAAAGGTTAAAATACTTGACCAAGATGATCAGCAAATCTGCATCGATAATATTCCAAGTGGTATTCCTGTCGTGATTACCCCGCGTGACGGATTGGAAGGGTTAGTAGCCGACGTAAAAAATATCTAAGTTTAGAACTATAAAAGCAGGAAACCTAAGAAAGAGCGTAGAATTCATTGCGAAGGGGATATTTCCAATGTTGGTTAATGAGGAAATTGAACAGCGCTTAGTCAGAGTCCGTATGCGAGTTGCTGAGGCAATTAAGCGTTGTGAAAGGGATCCTAGGACCGTCCGATTATTAGCAGTGTCTAAGACCCAACCAGTTTCGTCAATTGAAGAGGCCTATCGAGCTGGGCAACGAGCATTTGCAGAGAATCGTGTACAAGAATGGCTGGAGAAGGCTCCCCTTCTTCCAAATGATTGTGAATGGCATCTAGTGGGAAGGCTACAGACCAACAAAGTTAAATATTTAGATCAAACCATTTCAATGATCCACTCACTTGACCGATTTTCGCTTTTGGAAGCCCTTAACGTACAGGGAGAAAAGCGGGGTATCACTTGGCCGACCCTAGTCCAAGTCAATATTGCCGAGGACCCGACTAAGGCTGGGCTAACACCCGGGGAAGTGCCTGATTTTCTAGATTCCATTAGAGATTTTCCTTATGTCAAAGTACGTGGGTTTATGACCATCGGAGCCTTGGAGGCAAGCAAGGCTGAAACTCAAGGCTTTTTCCGACAACTTCAGGCTCTACGTGATACATTACAATCACGAAAATGGGAGGGTGTTGAATTGCGCGAGCTTTCAATGGGAATGAGTCAAGATTTTGAATTAGCTATAGAAGAAGGGGCGACCTTTGTTCGTATAGGACGTCAGATTTTCGGTGAGCGTGGATAGTGAACTTGTTCAGCTTGAGCTGGACATTGAGACTTTATGTGTGGGAATCTTTTAAAGTGGATGAACCAGTAAAGGGAGGGATTTTGATTAAATGGCTAAATTAATTGACAGGGTAATCGGAATTATGGGTTTTGCTGATGAGGAACCAGAAGAAGAGATACTAGAAGAAAATGATAGAGAAAGAAATATCCAAGAAGAAGTGCGTACTAGCAGAAAAAATGCTCAAGTCGTAAGTATACACACTCAAAAGCAAATGCGTGTCGTGGTCATGGAACCAAATTCCTTTGAGGAAGCACAAAACATTGCAGATCAACTAAAAACTCGCCGACCCGTTATTGTTAACCTCGAGAATGCAGAAAAAACGCTTGCCAAACGTATAGTCGATTTCATTAGTGGGACAACGTATGCTTTAAATGGGAATATGCAAAAAGTTGGAAATGGAATCTTTTTATTCGTACCCAATAATGTTGATATTTCTGGTGAGATGCGCGATGAACTTAAAGACAAAGGAATGTTTTGGCCTAGTTCAAAGTAAGGGGGGATTCTCATTTTATTCATTGTTCAAATTATTAGTAAAGTGATTTCAATCCTTATCTATGCCATTTTTGTTAGAGCTGTTCTGTCTTTTTTTGGCCCCAAATTTTCGCCGTCTAATAATAAATTAGTTAGTGTAATTTACGATGTAACTGACCCGATTCTCAAGCCATTTCAACGTTTTCAATTTAGTGGTACTGCAAGCGCAATTGATTTCTCCCCGCTTTTTGCTATCTTTGCGCTAAATATAATTCAGTGGCTTCTAGCTCAAATTTTCTAGTATGAAACATACAATGGATCGCGGTGGACTTAGGCATTGGGATGAAAAAGATACGCGTTTAGAAGCAGCCCATATTTTAGATCTTATGGAATCAGTGTATGACGGGGAGACCAGACAAGTTACCCCTTTTTTGACCCTTGCCATGAGGGATTGGGTTGAAGCGGTCCTTAAAAAAGAACATCTCGCTTTTATTGCTGAAGGAGGATTTCCTGAGGCAGAACGGGTTCGAATCCTCCTAGGCCCATGGGGAGAAGCCTTAGATTCTAAAGAGGCTGACGTTTCACTTCTTTGGGTGCGTCCGGTAGATTTGCATGCTCAACTTGAACATCGGCAGATCTTGGGTTCTCTGATGGCCTTAGGGTTTAGGCGGGATGTTTTAGGGGATATTCAGCCTGGGCAGGGTGGCTATTTTGTTGCATCAACTACTGAAGTTGCCCAGTTTATTATAAATCATTGGACCCAGGCGGGGCGTGAAAAAATTATAGTTTCACACTTTACGGAGAAACCGGTCGTGAATAGTGATCAGGGTGAGGAATGTCGCGTCACAGTCAATTCCTCGCGCATGGATGCGGTGATTGCCAATGCTTTTAGAGTTTCTAGATCAGTTGCTCAGGAATGGATTAATCAAGGCAAAGTAAGAAGAGATGGAGTTGTGGTAAGTAAAGCTGAGACGGAAGTACAGCCGGATAATATGATCTCTTGCCGGGGGTATGGTAGAATAAAGCTTTTGGAATGCTCTCAGACCCGCAAAGATAAGACGGCATGGCAAATTGTACTTTTTCGGTCACAACGGCATTAGGAGGGTAAACAATGCAAATAACTCCTCTTGATATTCGAAATAAAACATTCCGTAAAGGGATGCGAGGTTATCAATGTGAAGAAGTGGAAAAGTTCCTCGAAAGTGTAAGTGCGGAATTTGAATCCGCCTATGCAGAAAACTTTGAACTCAAAGAAAAATTAAATGGGTTAGAAACAGAAATCAGCCACTATCGTCAAATAGAGAATACCTTGCAACAAACTCTTGTTCTGGCCCAGCAGACGGCTGAAGAGGTGAAGGAGGTTGCGCGCCATGAGGCGGCACTTCTCCTTAGAGAGGCAGAACAGAATAAGTTGGCAAAAGTGTCTGAAGCTCAAGAAAAATGGGAAGAAATCCAGGAAGAAATTCAGGGACTTTCAAGAAAACGTGATTTATTACGGACTCAGCTCAAGTCATTTCTGCTTGCTCACCTTGATTTGGAAACCCTACAAGAACGTGATGAAGGTATAGCTTAAAGGATAATAGGGGTGTCATATGTTGCTAATCACTCTGTATTCATGGTAAAATAATCTGGCAGATATTTTGAAGGAGAAGGATTATAAATCGATGTATACATTAATTAGTGAGATATCCCCAGACTTTCTCATTCAAGGGTTTGGGTTACATCAGGATGAGACTCAGATTTACGTCGGAAAATCGGGAGGGCAAGAGCTTCAACTTGTAACTTCCATAGATGATTTGGATTCAGATCAGGAGGATATGAAAATTTTTAGTGTCGGCTTCGCAGAATCAGACCAAAATTTTCGCCCAGGGGATGTCTTGATGACTGGGAGTGATGATCTACTGGATCGGGCGTTTTTAGCGATGGATGAAATCGAGCAACGTGGCGTTGTTGTTAGTTTGACTCAATCTCAAGATACTAAGCATTTGTACTTTTCCAAAGAACAAATGGATCCCCTTGTTCAGGAATGGAAGCGACGCAAGGTTTCTTTCCTGTGCCTGTGGATGGTGGATCCGATTGAGTCGGAACAACGAGCAAAGTTGGTCACTATATTGCGCAAAGTTATCTCAAAGGACTGATTTATCTGAAGGCTAAGCCCGTGGCGACAAGGGTGGTACTGCGAGTGATCTCGTCCCTTTTAAAGGGGCGAGATTTTTAACTATTTATTTATTTCTATTTAGAGGCATTCATCAATCTCTACAACGTGGATCGTAATTTAAGGAGGAACTATCAAATGGACTATCGTAATACTCTCAATTTACCTGAAACGGATTTTCCAATGAGGGGGAATCTTCCTCAAAAGGAACCTGAGATCCTTAAATCATGGGAAGAATCTCAGCTCTATGATAAGGTGCAGAAGGCACGTGCAGGACGCCCTAAATTCATCCTTCATGACGGGCCACCCTATGCTAATGGGGATATTCATCTTGGGCATGCGATCAATAAGGTGTTGAAAGATATTGTCGTAAAATATAAGACAATGATGGGTTTTGACGCTCCATATGTTCCAGGATGGGATACCCATGGTCTTCCGATCGAACAACAAGTGATCAAAAAGCTGGGCGTAAATCGTCACGCCGTCTCAGTGTTAGATTTCCGAAAGAACTGTAAAGATTATGCCGAGAAATATGTAGGAATTCAGCGTGAACAGTTTAAGCGACTTGGAGTAAGAGGGGATTGGGAACATCCTTACCTGACCTTACAAAAGGAGTATGAAGCCGCTCAAATCGGAGTCTTTGGAGACATGACTCATAAAGGGTACATTTACAAAGGTTTAAAGCCAGTTTATTGGTGTCCTTCTTGTGAAACAGCTTTAGCAGAAGCGGAAATTGAATATGCCGATAAGCCAGCTAATGCTATTTATGTCAAATTTGCTGTACGAGATGGGTTGAATATTCTTAATCAGGAAAATTCGTTTGTGGTGATTTGGACCACAACTCCTTGGACACTTCCAGCAAATCTTGCGATCTGCGTCCATCCAGAGTTAAGGTATGCCGTTGTCACTGCTCAACAGGAACATTGGATCGTTGCTGAAGGAATGTTGGATTCCTTACGCTCCCTATGGAATATGGAACTTCCAGTCGAGAGGACGTTTTCGGGCAAAGAACTCGAGGGTGTTATCTGCAAAAACCCCTTGATGGATCGAGATTCTGTGCTAATTTGCGGAGAACATGTTACCTTAGAAGCTGGCACAGGATGTGTTCATACAGCGCCTGGACATGGGGAAGATGACTTTCTTGTAGGTAAAAAGTATGGATTACCCGTTTTATGTCCTGTTGACCACCAAGGAAAATTCACTTCTGAAGCAGGAGTCTATGTTGGTCAAAAAACTGGCAAAGCGAATCCGGCGATTGTGGAGGATCTCAAGAATTCTGGGGATCTTGTCATGGAGGAAACGATTGAACATAGTTATCCCCATTGTTGGCGTTGCAAGAGCCCAATTATTTTCCGGGCCACAGAACAATGGTTTGCCTCCATTGATGGATTTAGGCAAGCGGCCTTAGATGAGATTGAGAAAGTGCATTGGATTCCTGCTTGGGGCAAAGATCGAATTTATAACATGATTGCAGATCGTGGAGATTGGTGTATTTCCCGGCAAAGGACTTGGGGAGTTCCGATTCCCATCTTCTATTGTGAGGATTGTGGAAAGGTATTGGTGAATAACCAAACGATCTCGTTTGTCCAGGAAATATTCCGCCAAGAGGGGTCTGACGCATGGTTCGCTCATTCTGCCAAGGAATTGTTACCTGAAGGGTTTACTTGTGATTGTGGCGGGAACAGCTTCCGTAAAGAGACAGATATTATGGACGTATGGTTTGATTCCGGTACAAGTCATGCTGGGGTCTTGAAACAACGAGAGCATCTGGCTTGGCCTGCAGATCTCTATTTGGAAGGTTCTGATCAGCACCGTGGCTGGTTCAACTCCTCTTTATCGACAGGAGTGGCTGCGTTTGGTCAAGCACCTTACCGTAATGTACTGACGCATGGCTTTGTTGTCGACGAGCAAGGGCGTAAAATGTCGAAATCGCTGGGTAACGGAGTAGACCCGCTTAAGGTCGTTCAAGAATTGGGTGCGGATATTTTGCGTTTATGGGTTAGTTCTGTGGATTATAAAAATGATGTAGCTGCATCTCCTCGGATTATGAAGCAAATGTCCGAAGCCTATCGGAAAATTCGTAACACCCTGCGCTTTTTGTTAAGTAATCTTAATGATTTTGATCCTGCGAAGGATAAAGTTTCCTATCAAGATCTTCAGGAAATTGACCGCTGGGCTCTGCTTAAGCTCTCTAAGGTTGTCGAACGAGTTCTCCAAGGATATGAAAGCTATGAATTTCACTGGGTCTACCATACAATTCATAATTTTTGCACGGTCGAGTTAAGCGCCATTTATCTGGACATTGTTAAAGATAGGCTGTATGTAGAAGGAAAGAACTCCCATACTCGTCGTTCCGCTCAGACGGTCCTATACGAAGTTCTTGATTCTCTGGTTCGTCTCCTAGCGCCCGTTTTGTCCTTTATTACGGAAGAAATCTGGCGGTATATCCCTGGAGATAAGACTATAGAAAATATTCAAATGGCGGAAATGCCGAAGGTGAATTCTGAGTGGATGAACGAGACCATGGTGGACACTTGGGATCAGATCTTGGCATTGCGAACGGATGTCTCAAAAGCGTTAGAAAAAGCGCGTCAGGAAAAATTGATTAATCATCCGTTAACTGCACAAGTGGATCTTTATCCAACGGACGAACAGTATGGTTTCTTGCAGAAGGTCCCGAATCTTGCGGAAATTTTCATAGTTTCTGGATTAACAGTGCATAAGCCCGAGGAAGAAAGACCAGAGGGAGTACAACAAGCGGAAGTTCACGAGGGTTTAGGGATCTGGGTACAGCCAGCTAAGGGAGAAAAATGTGAACGTTGCTGGATGTTTCATGAGGAAGTCGGAAAAGATGCTGAACATCCGACGATTTGCCCACGTTGTAGTGGAGTGGTTAAAAGTCTAAATTCATGATTTTCCAGCACTGAACTATGAGTTCGCTTAATCAAGAAAATCCCAGTAGACTTAATAGAGAAAATAGCATATTATATAGAATAATAGCAATAGTTTAATATCCGAATGATACTAGCGGGAGAGATCTGGGAAATCTAGGCGCCGAAGGAGAAATTCCTTAAAAATCGCTTTTTTTAAGGAGCAAACTCTCAGGCAAAAGTACTGCTAGTAGACGGGACTCTGGAGAGTTTCTCATAAAGAGAACACCAAAGGGGAAGCCGCAAAGCGGCGAATCTCTCAGGTTCAAGGACAGAGGAAGTGCGATAACGCATTTCCTCTGTCCTTTTTTATACTAGTCAGAAAGTATAACTTCGTTATATACTTTCTGGAAGTATAAGGGCAACTAAGGCGGCCGCCTTCGCAAGGCTTGGCGCCAGCCAAGTTTTCTTTATTGGGTTTTTGGAATCATTTCCCGGGTGGTCTCAGAAACTTAGTGGAATAATATGAGGGATGTCTAATGCTAAATGAGCTTTCAGAGCGATGGTTCCCGACTGTCTGTCGGTACCAGAAAGCGCCACAGATCGGTTAGATCTAATGTTGATCTAGAAAGAGGAGGTGTTCGAATATGGTTGAAGTAAAACGTACCCCACTATATGAGGAACATACGGCCGCGAAGGCCAAATTGATTGACTTTGGCGGATGGGAAATGCCTGTCCAATATGCTGGCGTGATTGAAGAACACCATGCCGTCCGGACAAAGGCGGGGCTATTTGATGTCTCGCATATGGGCGAGATTGATGTTCGCGGGACAGAGGCCTTGGCCTTTGTTCAAATGCTGATTACCAATGATGCTAGTAAGCTAGAAGATGGGAAAATTCTTTATTCTCCAATGTGTTATCCAAACGGCGGTGTTGTCGACGATTTGCTCGTTTATCGCTATAATGAGGAACGCTTTTTTCTTGTTGTAAATGCCTCAAATGTCGATAAGGATTATGCTTGGATTGTCGAGCAAGCTGAAAAGTTTAACGTAAGTGTTGAGAACGTTTCTGAACAATACGCGCAACTCGCTTTGCAAGGACCTCTATCAGAAGCGATTTTACAACGTATCACAAAGACTGATTTAGCACAAATTAAATATTATGGGTTTACTCATGGTGAAATTGATGGGATACCGAGCCTAATTTCGCGAACAGGTTATACGGGGGAAGATGGATTTGAGATTTATGTTTCACCTGAATACGGCCGTAAATTATGGAGGAAGATCTTGGAGACGGGTGCACCGGAGGGGGTACAACCCATTGGATTGGGAGCCCGCGACACACTGCGCTTCGAAGCTCGGCTCCCTTTATATGGACATGAATTAGGAGCTGAAATTTCTCCGTTAGAAGCTGGGCTAGGTATTTTCGTGAAACTAGATAAAGAAAGGTTTATCGGTCGCGAGGTACTCCTTGCTCAAAAAGAAAACAGAATTCCACGAAAGCTAGTAGGTTTAGAAATGATTGAGCGGGGAATTGCCCGATCTCATTATCCGCTACAAAAAAATGGTCAAGAAATTGGATTTGTTACCTCCGGTTCATTTTCCCCAACTCTTAACAAAAATATCGCATTGGGGTTAATCCGCTCTGACTTGGCGATTCAAGGCGAAATTATTGACGTTATTATTCGGGAAAAGGCAGTGAAGGCTAAGATTATCCCTTCCTTATTTTACAAGCGAGGAAAATAATCGTAGTTCGTAGTTCGTGGTTCGAAGAAATGATTATCAAGTCAATTGCGAATTAAGACGTTTTATAAATTATAAGATTCGTTAGTTGACGACTATTTTTAATGGTATTTCCCTTTAATGAGGGTAAGATAACCAAAATATGAGGAGGATGATCGTATGAATCCAGTTGAACTGAAGTATAACAAAGAACATGAATATGCTAGAGTTGAAGGTAATATTGTAACGTTTGGGATAACAGATCATGCCCAGGATAGTCTTGGAGATGTTGTATTTGTTGAGCTCCCGGAGGAAGGCGTAACGGTAACGGCTGGGAAATCTTATGGAACTGTAGAGTCAGTGAAAGCGGTATCAGATATTTACGCTTCGGTGAGTGGAAAAGTAGTAGAAGTGAATACTCAGGTCATGGATTCACCAGATTTGCTGAACAGTGATCCCTATGGTGAAGGCTGGTTGGTTAAAGTTGAAGTCGAGGATTTATCCCCTCTAGATAACATGATGTCGGCTGCCGAATACGAAACGTATTTAGCACAGGAGGAACATTAGAATGAACTTTGTACCGAATACGGACAGCCAAAAGGATCGGCTCTTAGCCCGTATTGGGGTTAAGTCAGTCGAGGAACTCTTTGTGGATATTCCTCAGGAGGTTCGCCTACAACGTCCCTTAGCTATTCGCGGAGGAATGTCTGAACAGGATTTAGTGAAACACGTAAAAGGATTGGCTAATCAGAATAAGACTGTAGAAGAGTATACTTCTTACTTGGGAGCTGGGGCTTATGAACATTACATCCCAAGTTTCGTAGACCAATTGTTGTTACGTTCTGAGTTTTATACAGCCTATACGCCGTATCAGCCCGAAATTAGTCAGGGGACCTTACAGGCAATTTACGAATATCAAACGTTAGTCTGTGAACTAACGGGGATGGATGTGGCCAACGCCTCTATGTATGATGGTGCCTCAGCTCTAGCAGAGGCAGCTCTCATGACTTGTGATGCGACACGTAGGGACAAGGTGCTCGTGCTTCAAACGGTGCATCCTGACTATCGGGACGTTCTCAAGACTTATCTACCCCCGCGGGGCGTTGAACTCGTAGAAATCCCTTTTGAGAATGGTGAGACTGATCGATCCGCTCTGGAGGCGGCACTTCAAGAGGATGTTGCGGGCATACTTATCCAAAATCCTAATTTCTTTGGTGGCATCGAAAAAGCGGAAGAAATAGTACACCTGGCCCATGCTAAAGGGGTTTTGGTGGTTATGTCAGTCAATCCAGTTTCTTTGGGTTTACTTAAACCCCCAGGCGAATGTGGGGCTGATATTGTGGTCGGTGAGGGGCAGCCTTTTGGGAATCCTCTGAATTTTGGAGGTCCGTACTTAGGCTTTTTAGCCTGCCGAGATAAGTTCGTTCGAAGGATGCCGGGACGGATTGTTGGGGCAACGACGGACAAAAACGGTAAGAAAGGGTTTGTTCTAACGCTTCAGGCTCGTGAACAACACATTCGTCGTGAAAAGGCAACTTCCAATATATGCTCTAATGAAGCGCTTTGCGCCTTAGCCTTTACCATGCATTTGAGTGCGCTTGGAAAAACCGGGCTTAAAGACTTAGCGTATTTGAATTTACAGAATGCACACTATGCTGCGCAGGGGATTGCCAAAATTCCTGGAATGAAGATGGCTTTTTCAGGACCGTTCTTCCATGAATTTGTCATTGAGACGGAGATTGAACCAGCTCGAGTCAATGCTATGCTATTAAAAGATCAGATTATCGGGGGACTTGATTTAGCTCGCTTCTATCCGGAATTAGATCATCACCTCCTATTCTGTGTGACTGAAACAAAGAGTAAAGCTGATATTGACCGGCTCGTGGCCAGATTGGGGGAAATCCAATGAAAGCATTAGAACCACTAATTTTTGATCTCAGTGCTCCTGGGCGAAGTGCGGTTAGTTTACCTTCATGTGATGTACCTGAAGTTCCAGTTGAAACTTTAATACCTAACTCTTTATTACGGCAACAAGAACCACAACTCCCAGAATTGGCTGAAGTGGACGTGGTTCGTCACTTTACTCGCCTTTCGACGTTCAATCATGGAGTGGACACCGGGTTTTATCCATTAGGATCTTGTACTATGAAATATAACCCAAAGGTTAATGAAATGTTGGCTCGTCAGACTGGCTTTACAGCTCTTCACCCTTATCAGCCTGAGGCTTTGACTCAAGGTGCTTTGCAGCTAATGGCAGAACTACAAGAGGATCTCTGCGAATTGGCAGGAATGGATGAGTTTACTCTTCAGCCAGCTGCCGGTGCCCATGGGGAAATGACCGGGATATTAATTATCAAAGCTTATCATGCTCACCGTGGAGATCATAAACGCACGAAAGTGATTGTTCCAGATTCTGCTCATGGAACGAATCCTGCAACGGCGGCGATGGCCGGATATGAAATTATTCAGATTCCCTCCAACGACCGTGGTGGAGTTGATCTGGAGGCTTTGAAAAAAGTCGTTAATGATGAAGTTGCAGCACTAATGCTGACAAATCCCAATACTGTGGGTCTGTTCGATGAAAATATTCAACAAATTACAAAGCTGGTTCATGACGCAGGGGGGTTATTATACTATGATGGAGCGAATACCAATGCGATTATGGGTATCACCCGTCCTGGTGACATGGGCTTTGATGTAATACATCTCAATTTGCACAAGACGTTCTCCACACCTCACGGAGGTGGAGGACCAGGATCAGGCCCAGTGGGGGTTAAAGAGTTTTTAGCTCCATTTCTCCCCAAACCAGTGGTGGTGCGAAGAGAAGATGATACCTTCACATTAAAGTATGATATGCCTCTTTCGATCGGACGGGTTCGCTCGTTTTACGCTAATTTCTCGATATTGGTTAGAGCATACGCTTATATACGTAGCCTTGGTGGAGAAGGTTTGCGCTCTGCTTCAGAAAATGCAGTTTTGAATGCCAATTATTTAATGAGCATTCTTAAAGAACATTACTTCCTGCCCTTCGATAGGGTTTGTCAACATGAATTTATTATTACCCCGAAAAATCTTAAGGCTACTGGGGTGCATACGTTAGATATTGCTAAGCGTTTATTAGATTATGGTTATCATCCTCCGACCATTTATTTCCCAATCATTGTTGAAGAGGCTATGATGATTGAGCCCACGGAGACTGAAAGCATTGAAACACTGGACGAATTTGCTAAGATCCTCATTAAGATTGCAGAGGAAGCTACTAGTACTCCAGACCTGGTTAAGAATGCTCCCTATACTACGTTAGTGACGCGGTTAGATGAAGTGGGTGCGGTACGGAAGCCTAACTTACGTTGGCGCAAAGAGAGTAATTAGCGGTCGAACTTATCCAAGGGCTTTACGCCACTTATCGACAACTTAGAAGCAGGAGATTAGTGATAGCAACAGAATATACTTAGTTATAAGTAAAGCCGCTCTTTAAGGGCGGCTTTTCCCGGAATTACGAAGAGGAGGAAGAGATGGAATCTGGAGAATTAGAGACTAAAGTGTTGATTCGTTGCGCTTGGGAGGCGCGGAAGAAACATTTTGCCGACGAAATATGGTTTGACTTTCCTTCCTTGACGGAGAGCATTACGCTTACCGGGCAGGCTTGTGCCTTGAATTGTGCACACTGTGGGGGACATTACCTCAAAGGAATGCGGAGTGTTAGTGAAATAAAAATTGATGGGTCGCTCGATTCTAACTTAACGTTTCGGAGTGCACTCGTGAGTGGAGGGTGTACTTTTGAGGGGAAAGTTCCATTTGAAGAACATCTGGAGTTTCTATATAATCTTAAACAGAGTGTGCGTTTGAATTTTCATGTTGGATTGCTGGATGGGAAGGAAATCTCTTTGCTGAAAGGTTTAGCGGACGTTGTCTCGTTCGATTTTGTTGCCGACCGCGAAACAATACAAGAGGTTTATGGGCTAAAGCAGGGGCCTGAAGACTACCGCCGTGTTTACCTTGGACTTCAAGAAGTCGTTCCGGTTATTCCCCATCTAACCCTTGGCCTGAGAGGGGGAGAATGGGGTGGAGAGGAAAGGGCTTTGGATGCGCTCCAAGAACTCGGGTTCACTGGACTAGTATTCAATGTTTTTATTCCGACACCGGGGACCAGATATGCCTTACGTCAGCCGCTTCCAGTGGAGGAGGTTGTTCGTTTCTTAGCTAAGGCCAGATTGCGTTTTCCAGACGTGCCATTAGCTTTAGGTTGTATGCGCCCCAAAGGGAAATATCGTCAAATTTTAGATGAAGCAGCGGTCTCTTTAGGTTTAAACCGGCTAGTTATGCCAACCCCAAGGGCGCGTCGTAGAGCAGAAGAATTGGGGTTGCGAGTGATCAAAGGAGAGGAGTGTTGTGCACTATGACGATTCGATGTTCTTTAGGTACAGCAAAAGTGTTAGGCCTGAAAAAGGTTAAAGCGGACGCTCTACCTACCACCGCTTATCTGATGGTTGGAGAACATTGCCGATTCGACTGCGCCTTTTGCGCGCAAGCGCGTAATAGCGGCGCTCGAGCAGATCTCCTTTCCAGAATCAGTTGGCCAAAATTTGAAGGGAAAGAAGTTCTTGAACGGTTGGATTTTCCGGAGGCCCAATCGGTATTGCAGCGAGTTTGTTTTCAAGTGGTGCAAGACCGGGTCGCTTTGGAAGAAACTAAGGAATGGGTAAAACGGGTAAGAGACAATTCCCGCTTACCAATTTGTGTGTCCGCAGGACCACGCACCCTTGAAGAAGTTAAAGAATTATTGGATCTTGGCGTCGATCATATCAGTATTGCATTGGATGGAGCGACACCGGAGATATATGCTCAAACTAAAGATGGATCCTGGAAAGAACGCTTTACGTTACTCCTTGAAGCAGCAGAAAAGTTTCCTGGGCACATGGCGACACACTTGATTGTTGGGTTAGGGGAAAGTGAAGAAGAGATGGTTAACTGTCTTCAGACCCTGTACGATCGTGGAATTACTGTCGCACTCTTTGCATTCACGCCAGTCAAAGGGACGCGCATGGAAGGAATAAAACCACCGAAAATGCCTCATTATCGTCGAATACAGGTCGCCCACGATCTAATTCGGCAAGGCTTGGCACGAGCAGATCAATTCCGTTTTCATGAGGGTAAAGTCGTTGATTTCTACCTGAATATCGATGAACTCCAAAACACGCGGGGGGGAGCGCCATTTCAGACCTCTGGGTGCAAGGGATGTAATCGACCGTACTATAACGAAACTCCCGGAGAAGAACTCTTTAATTATCCTAGGCTTCTAACTCCTAATGAAGTTGAAGTCGCTTGGGGATATATCAAAGTAGAAGCGAAGCCTAATGAGGACCGAGGAAGGAGTAGAGTATGACAACTTGGCGATATTTACCATATGCAGTGCATAGTGGTGCAGAAAATATGGCCATAGACGAAGCGCTTCTTCTTTCAATGGCCCATACAGTGGAACCTCAACCGGTGCTAAGATTTTACGGGTGGAACCCTGCGACTCTTTCTTTAGGTTATGCTCAAAGTTACAATAAAGAGGTCGATGAAGTGTCCTGCCGGGTTGAAGGGATCGATATTGTTCGTCGTCCAACGGGCGGAAGGGCAGTATTACACGAATATGAACTGACTTATAGTGTTATAGCCCCGGAGCTAAATCCTAACGTCACTGGGACAGTGATTGAATCCTATCTGAAGATTAGTCAAGCTCTATTAAAAGGGTTTAGAACCTTGGGGGTTGATGCCGAAATGGTTACCAGCGGAGGAAAACTGCAGGATAGATCTGCTATGTGTTTCGATGCTCCCTCTTGGTATGAATTAGTTGTTGATGGTCGTAAACTTGTAGGGAGTGCTCAGGTTCGGAAAGAGGGGGTGCTCCTACAACATGGGTCCATTTTGCTCCATTTTGATGTTGAGCGGCTCTTAAAGCTTCTTAAGTTTTCAAGCGATGGGGTAAGAGAGAGATTGCTGGCAGGGTTTAAGGCTAAAGCTTGTGCACTGGATGAAGTGTGGACACGACCTATTGAACGCGAAGAGTTAGAACGAGAAATTTGTTCCGGTTTTTGCGATATTATGGGAATTGAACTCTTAAATAGTCAACTAACAGATCAAGAAATGCTCTTGAAGGAAGAGGCGCTCCTTAAATACCGATCAGATGATTGGACGAAAAAACGATAGCTGGAGCTGGTGATTATTCATTATTTGAAAAAATTGCAGGATTTACGACAAAAAAGTTGAATATATACAAATAGAATAACTAATTTTTAAGTACATTTGAAATTATGCCATAATGGACATTTCCTTAATGGGGGGGTGATCGTATGCAGATTGAAGTATTACCAAGTGCTGGTTCTCCGCGGATGCCCTATTTAGAAGATAAATTAGTGATCGTAATTGATGTTTTAAGGGCGACAAGTACTATAGTAACTGCTTTGGCAAATGGGTGCCAAGCAATTATTCCTGTGCTGACTTCGGAAGAAGCGCTTGAAAAACGTTTAACTATTCCTGGCTCATTATTGGGAGGGGAACGAGATTCGCTAATAATTGAAGGGTTTGATCTAGGTAATTCGCCGTTTGACTATGTTCCGGAAAAAGTGGGGGGCAGAAGAGTCATAATGACGACTACTAACGGTACTCGGGCAATACGAGATTCAATCGCTGCTCCCATGATCTGGATTGCTTCTTTTATAAATATGCAAAGTATCGTCTTGGCGATTTTGAGGGAATTTGATAGAAATCAAAAACTCGAAGGAATCGTGGTGATTTGCGCGGGCACGGAAGATCGTTTTGACCTCCCGGACACACTATGTGCAGGAATGTTTATTGAAGCGATGGGAATGGATAGTTCACTCAATGATCTCGGGGAAGCTGCGCGTATGCTATACCGAAGCTCAGAGGATCATCTTGTAGACACGATCCGTAATTCGGTTCACGGAAAAAAGCTTATTTCTTTAGGTTTTGAACGTGATTTAATCTATTGCTCTACGCCTAACATTCTGCCGATCGTGCCAGTGTTTCAAGAAGGCGAAATTGTGTGGTCGACGGGGGAATAAAGCTGATGATTCCTAGCGTTCAACCTTTTTAATTATTGGTTATTTTTCTAAATAATGTGAACAAATAATAAATTTTTTTATAATTTTAAATGAAGTATAATAGCAGAAGTACAGTTAATGTATCTTCTGCCAATTTGAAAACTTGGCATTAGCCAGGTTTTTTTATTTTTTCAGTGCATACTAGGAAAAGGGAGGTTGAACATAATGGAAACTTTTAAAGTCCCTGTAGGTATTTCTAATCGACACATTCATTTATCTCAAGAACATATTGAAGCACTTTTTGGGGCAGGGTATTCTTTGACTAAAATGAAAGACCTCAGTCAGCCTGGCCAATTTGCTTGTGAAGAGACTGTTACTCTTATTGGACCAAAAGGTGCAATTCCCGGAGTTCGTATTTTAGGACCTGCACGAAAATCTTCTCAAGTAGAACTTTCAAGTACGGATACGTTTAAACTTGGAGTTAAACCTCCAGTTAGAGATTCCGGAAAGATTGAAGGAACCCCCGGCATTGATGTCGAAGGTCCAAAAGGGCTTGTTCACATGGATCAAGGTGTTATTATTGCGGCTCGTCATCTCCATATGACTCCAGAAGATGCACTGAAGTTTTCGTTAGAAGATGGCGAACATGTACATGCCATCGTTCAGGGTCCTCGTGGTGGAGTTTTAGAAAAGGTTCTCGTACGTGTTAACCCCAATTATGCATTGGATTTACATGTCGATACGGATGAGGGGAATGCGTTTGGTTTGGTTAATGGTCAACAACTGGAAATTTATTCGATTAATGAACATTCCCAGGTAGCTCGTTGATTCGGAAGTAAAATAAAAGATATTAGCATATCATTGAAGAATGGCTGTAATAAATCATCAAACGATTTATTACAGCTATTTTTGATTTTGAACCATCTTAGAACTTGTTTCAAAATTACAAGGCAGTGTAAATTTTAAAGCGCTGGGAACACTAATAATTAATGTGGGGTGAAAACGTGGTTGTATCGGACGAAGAGAAAAAAACGAGTTTAATAACTTCAAAAAATGAAGAATTAGCCGGTCCTGTCAGCGTTCAGGAGTTGGTTGGGTTGAGACATCAGGTCACTTTATTAGCTGACACTCTCGAAAAGATGAGATTGGCAGAATATATTGCTTATCTGAATAGTCCAGGGCGACTTCTTTGGTTTAATTTTTTGGTGGGTCTATTGCGTGGACTTGGCACAGCTTTGGGAGCAGGCTTGTTAGCTGGAGTTGCATATTTTCTATTAAAACGCATCGTTGTCCTTAATCTACCAGTCATTGGAGGGTTTATCGCAGAACTAAGTAGGTATGTTAACCAGCCATAGATATGATCGGAGGCAAGAAAATGAAAGATCAAACATCTTATAAAAGCTTGATCGAAACACTTCAAAAAGAGAAAACAGCTTCGCTAGAAGCGGCGGCAGAACTTTTTAACGGAGATATGAGAGAGTCATTAGGGGAATTATCGCTCATAGATAATCACCCTGCTGATATTGGTACCGAGGTTTATCAACGGTCTCGAGACGTCGCTCAACATGATCGATTGCTTCATAAAGTAGAAACGATAGACGCTGCTTTAGAGCGTTTTGAAAAAGGTGAGTATGGAAAGTGTGAACATTGTGGTCAGGAAATTCCGTATGAACGACTTGAGGCTATACCTTTTACTACTGTATGTACTGAATGTAGTCGTGAAGAAGAGAAGGAAGAGCAACATTCTTTGTACAGAGAACCTGTCGAAGATGAAATTTTGAATCGCCCCTTTTCCCGTACCTTTAACGATGGGACGGATCGCGTAGAGTTTGATGGTGAAGATTCTTGGCAGGCTGTTGCTCGCTATGGCACTTCAGATTCTCTTCAGGATCTAGGTACGAGTCGAGATATTTCGGATCCGAATGATCTCTATGAGGATTCGGACGAAGTGATAGGGGCGGTTGAAACTATCGAAACTATAGAAACCGAGAGAGAGCCGGAAGGGCGAGGGAATACAATTCACTATAGTAAAGAGCACGGCCAAACCTAATTATAAGTACATTTACGTCAAACGTACATCGCCACAGAAACCCTAGGGGGTACCCATTAACCCCCGTCGACCCAAGCCCAGAGGAAGTTTCTTAGCTTAGAGAGCATGTGAGAGGAATTGCGTCAATGAGCGCAGAGGATATGGCGTAAAGAAACTCAACGGTTCACATGCAGAAAGCCTGGAGGTTTTGAGTTTTAGACATATCCTCAAGCGAATAGCAATGGAACACGATAGTCTCCGGTGGAGAGTATCGCCGAAGCCGCTATCCCCAAAGTATACCTACCGGCGAAGGATGTGCGATCACGATAGTCTCCAGTGGAGACTATCGCCGAAGGCGCTAACCCACTACGAACACTTATCGCCGTAGGATGCTAAGACACTTCCTCCGTTCAGTAGGATTGATCATCGTTCAATCACAACAGTTTGCCCCCGTTGGAGCCCTGTGTTAAGATGAGAAAAAGAACTATAGGGGGTAGTCGGTTGTTGGTTTGGCTTTCAATGATTGGAGTATGGGGGATCGATCGTTTAGTTAAGGTTTTGATTCAAACAAACTTTATTCCGGGCGAGACCCTGAAAGTAATTCCGAAAATATTTCATTTAACCTATGTCCTCAATCCAGGTGCGGCCTTTGGTCTGATGGCCGGCCGAACTTGGATTTTTGTCATGACCGCTTTTTTAGTGGTTGGTGGAGTGATTTATGGGCAGTATCGAATTTCTCGAAAAGAAAGGATTACACGTTTAGCTTTAGGGATGATTGGAGGCGGAGCACTGGGGAACCTCTATGATCGGCTCGTGATTGGACGTGTGGTTGATTATCTTGATTTTCAGATTTGGCCCTATGTCTTTAATTTTGCGGATAGCATGATTGTCGTTGGGGTCGGGTTACTGATGCTTGCCTTATACATGGAGGAAAAATCCAACGGTAAATCTATCAGTGAAAAATAGAACAAAGTATGGGCGGTTTTGAGAGTGGAAAAAGTATGTAGTGAAGTTATGCTGGAGGATTTTGAACTCGATGAGCATGAATTAAGTAAAGAAAATCTCCCGATTGCTTCTAATCTATCAGCAGATAGATTAGAATTTGAACTTCCTGAGGGAATTCGTCTAGACGTCGGGGTGACTGAAGTTATGGGAAAGAGCAGATCTTTCGTTCAAGGAATTATTGCGCAAGAGTACGTTAGGGTCAACGGTTTAGCCAAAAAGGCCAACTACAAAGTACGTCAGGGAGATTTGATTGAAGTAACTATCCCTGCTCCAAGAGAGTCTACTGCTGAACCGGAAAATATCCCGCTTGAAATTCTATATGAAGATGAGGATGTTCTGGTCGTCAATAAGCCCCAAGGTATGGTGGTACATCCCGCACCAGGAGCATGGAAGGGTACCATGGTCAATGCTTTGTTATATCACTGTCACAATCTTTCTGGAATTAACGGAGTATTACGCCCAGGGATTGTGCATCGCATTGATAAAGATACTTCGGGGATTTTGGTGGTGGCTAAAAATGATATTGCCCATGAAGGACTTGCCGCTCAACTTAAAGCGCACACGATGGAAAGAAAATATTTAGCGTTAGTTCATGGGGTGGTATTAGAACCTTCAGGTACAGTCGATGCGCCCATTGGCCGTGATCCTTCGGACCGCAAGCGCATGGCTGTAGTCATGCATCATTCGAAATCGGCAGTGACGCATTATACCGTGTTAGAACGTTTTCGTGAGCTTTCATTCCTAGAAGTACGTTTAGAGACTGGGCGAACTCATCAGATCCGTGTCCATATGCTTTATGTTAAGCATCCTGTTTTAGGGGATCCCGTTTATGGGCCCAAACGAAATCTATATGGGCTTAAAGGGCAAATGCTTCACGCTGCACATTTGGGATTTGAACATCCGCGTAGTAGGACGTGGATGAAGTTCGATGCTCCTGTACCGAAAGTGTTTGCAGCACTCCTTGAAAAATTACGCACAAATTAAGAAAGAGCATCGTCAATGTTAACGATATCGATCAGCACATGTTGTTGATCTGCACATTGACTTTTGGACGATCCTTTAGTAAACTGAGTAACAAGTGTTATGGCCTTTAATGAAGTCCCGAGAGGCTTGGGAAGGCAGACGGAAGCGTGGGAGAACTGTCTGCTGTACAGACGGTTTTTTTATACTTTCAGGGAGATGAATTTTAAGTTTTCTGATACCTTTCCTTCCAAATCTTCAAATCTCAGGATAAGCCCTGCTATATCAGAAAGTATAACTTTTCTTTATAGGGTGAAAGGAGTTAGTAAGCTGTGGAAGTAGGCACGGTTAAAAGCAAAATCTTAGATGCTGATGGGATTCGTCGGGCGGTAACTCGCATTGCACATGAAATTGTGGAAAAAAATAAAGGAACTGATAAACTGATCTTAGTAGGAATTCGGCGTCGGGGGGTGCCGTTAGCTGAACGAATTCAACAATACATTGAGGAATTCGAGGGAGTAAAGGTTCCTCTAGGAATTTTGGATATCACACTGTATAGAGATGATTTAAGTACCATTGATGTTCATCCAGTTGTCCACGAAACAGATGTCCCGGTGAGCATAGAAGGTAAAAGCGTGGTTTTGATTGATGATGTCCTCTATACGGGTCGAACGGCCCGAGCTGCCTTAGATGCGACGATGGATTTAGGAAGGCCGGAACGAATTCAGTTGGCAGTTCTAGTGGACCGTGGACATCGAGAGTTGCCAATTCGAGCGGATTATGTTGGCAAAAATCTACCCACCTCGCGACGTGAAATTGTAGCTGTACGTTTGCAGGAAGTTGATGGCGACGAAGACGTTCTTTTGTTAGAACGGGAAGAAACTTAATCGAGAATTATAAGAGACTTTACCCTTTAAATATTATCCAGAGAGATAATCAAGGGGCGAGTGAAATTTAGGCTGTGCCTATTTCAATCCTCTCCCTTTGGGAAGAGGATTTTATTATTTTTGGGGATGAGATCGGTTACAAAGAATGCAAGTCAAAGAATGCAAGTCAAAAACCGACCCCGACTTGCACTTCTTAAAAAATATTAGGAGGTTTCTCATGAAATGGCAGCGTAAGGATATTCTCGCGATAGAGGATATGAGTGTTGATGAAATCCAGCAGATTTTGCATACTGCGAAAGTGATGAAAGAAATTTTAATGCGTCCTATTAAGAAATTACCAACGTTAAAAGGTAAATCAGTGGTTAATCTTTTTTATGAAGCTAGTACCCGTACTCGAACCTCATTCGAAATGGCTGGGAAGGTTTTGGGGGCCGATACCACAAGTATTGCAGTAGCCCAGAGCAGTGTGAGTAAAGGGGAAAGCTTGCTGGATACGGCCAAGACGATTCAAGCTATGCGAGCGGATCTCGTGATCATTCGACACCCTAGTTCTGGTTCGGCTAAGTTTTTGGCGGATATTCTCAAGGCAGGAGTTATTAATGCAGGAGATGGTCAGCATGAGCATCCAACGCAAGCTTTATTGGACATTTTTACAATGCAAGAGCGTTTAGGTGACTTAGAAGGAAAGAAAGTTGTCATCGTTGGGGATGTCTTGCACTCGAGGGTAGCACGGAGTAATGCGTGGTGTCTTCAGAAGATGGGTGTCGATGTTACTTTTGTCGGTCCACCAACCTTGGTTCCAGTCGAGTTGGAGGGATTGGGAGTTAAGCTTACCCATAACCTAGATGATGCTCTACCTGGAGCAGACATTGTGATGGCTCTTCGTCTCCAACTTGAACGCCAGAAGAGCGGGCTATTTCCTAGCTTGCGTGAATATAGTCATCTCTATGGTCTTACAGTAGACCGTCTCAAGAAAACAGGAAAACAAAGTATCGTGTTACACCCTGGGCCCATGAATCGGGGCGTAGAAATATCGGATGATGTAGCAGATAGTGTGGACGCTTTGATTGAACGTCAAGTTACCAACGGGGTGGCCATTCGTATGGCTTTGATTTATTTACTGATAGGAGGGTCCAGCAATGTGGTGGCTTAAAGATGTTTGGGTTATTGACCCAAGTCAAAAAATATCTTCCCCTCAGAACGTTCTTGTTCAGGGGGGGCAGGTTATGGAGATTTCCCCCTCGCTGACTGAAGAAGAGGTCTTAGCAAAAGCTCAAGGAGAGTCTGTGGAAACCATTAATGGAAAAGGGAAGTTCCTTTTCCCGGGGCTGATTGATGTTCATACGCACTTGCGTGAACCAGGACAAGAGGACAAGGAAGATATTTTAAGTGGCTCACGTGCTGCAGTTCGTGGAGGAATTACCGCGATTATGGCTATGGCTAATACCGTACCTGTGATTGATAATCGGTCTCTAGTAGAATTTGTACGCTTACAGGGGGAACGTGCTAATTACGCCCGAGTTTATCCGATTGGGACAGTGACAAAGGGAATGCAGGGGGTTGAACTGGTCGAAATGGCGGATATGAAAGAGGGCGGAGCGGTCGCATTTTCGGATGATGGTAAAAACATTCAAAATGCAGAAATGATGCGCTTGGCGTTAGAATATGCCAAACTTACTGGTCTCCCCATTATTAGTCATTGCGAAGATAAAGAGCTGTCTGGAGAGGGTTTAATGCGCAGGGGAATCCCATCCACTCGAATGGGTTTGAGAGGGATTCCGGCCAGTGCAGAAAGTGTCATTGTAGCAAGAGACCTGCTTTTGGTGGAGGAGACAAAGGGAAAACTCCATCTAGCCCATATTTCAACGAAAGAGAGTGTGGAACTAATACGTCGGGCCAAAGCAAGGGGTGTTGATGTCACAGCTGAAGTCAATCCTCATCATTTGATTTTTTGTGATGAAGAGATAACCATAACGAATACTGACCTTAAAGTGAATCCTCCCCTAGGTATGCCAGCTGACAGGGAAGCACTTATTGAAGGACTTCGTGACGGAACCCTAGATATAATCGCAACCGACCATGCCCCACATACTCAGGCGGAAAAGGCCCGTCCCTTTGCAGAGGCTCCCTTTGGAATTGCTAGTTTGGAGACGGCTTTAAGTGCAGTTTGGCAACATTTAGTGGTACCGAGACGGCTGAGTCTTGACAGGGTGATTGAGGCTTGGAGCTATGCTCCGGCAAAACGGTTTGGTTTACGTGGGGGCACGTTAAAACCTGGTGCCCCGGCAGATATGGTGCTCTTTGATCCGGATTTTGCAGAAATAATTGAACCTGCTACGCTGGTTTCTAAAGCTCGGAATACTCCGTTTTTAGGGAAAACGTTGCAAGGTTTTCCGGTGATGGTGTGGGTGAATGGTCGGCTTGTGCAAAGAAATAGAACGGTCCTATAAAGAGAAGTATAGAAGAAACTTGAACTCCCACTTTCATAGTGGGAGTCTTGATAAAGAGGAAACGAAAGAGTGGTTGGAGAGGAGTGTCTAAGGTGGCTTATCTCGCTTTTCAGGATGGGACGATCTTTGAGGGGGAAGCCTTTGGGGCGTGGCTCAAGAGTTCAAACCCAATGACAGAACAAGAAGTGGTCTTCAATACGTCAATGAGTGGCTATCAAGAAATGGTCACGGATTTATCCTATGCGGGGCAGATCCTCGTTCTAACTCAACCGCAAATCGGAAATTATGGTTGGCACCATGAAGAAAATGAAGCGGATAAAACCCGTCTTCAAGGGCTAATTCTACGAGAACTTTCTCAAGGAGAGGGAAGTTTACATGGCGAAGGGTCGCTTGAGGACTATTGTCTACAACACGGTGTTCAGGGCTTAAAGGGTGTCGATACACGGGCCTTGACAAGGTATCTTCGTCAATTTGGTACCTTGCCGGGCGTATTGGTTCAAACCCGGGAGGCCGCAATAGAGTTTTGGAAAAATTACCGGGGACAGGATCTCGCGGGGAAGAAGAGTGAACACTGGGTTTACAGGTCAACAGTCAAAGAGGCTTACGAAATTCCAGGCTCGGGACCATTACTCGCTGTGCTCGACTTTGGAGTAAAGCGCAATATTCTTCGTCACCTCCAGAAGAGAGGCTTTAGGATCATGGTCTTTCCGGCCAGGGCTACGGCGGAGGAAATCCTAGGCCATCATCCTCGGGGTTTGGTTTTGAGCAATGGCCCTGGAGATCCTGAAGAGTTGCCGGAGGGAGTTGCCACGGTTCGGAAGCTATATGACAAACTTCCGATTTTAGGCATTTGCTTAGGGCATCAACTTTTGGCGTTGGCTGCGGGTGGGGAAACCTATAAACTGCCTTACGGGCATCGTGGCGGCAATCATCCTGTCATTGATACGCGTACTGGGAAAGCGACTATGACGTCACAAAACCATGGCTACGCTGTGCAGGAAGCATCTTTAGAAGGCTCAGGGTTCGAAGTGACCTTGCGGAATCTCAATGATGGGACAGTGGAAGGCATGGAGCATCAGAGTTTCCCTGTCCTGTCCGTGCAATTTCACCCTGAGGGTGCGCCAGGACCGGAAGAAAACGCCGAAGTTTTTGATCGTTTTAAGGAAATCGTTGAGAAAAGCATCATCAGAAAGGGGAGGAAATAACGATGCCCAAGCAAGAGTGGAAAAGGGTTCTGGTGATCGGATCAGGTCCGATAGTGATTGGGCAGGCGGCGGAGTTTGATTATGCGGGTACCCAGGCTTGTCGGGCTTTGCGTGAGGAAGGAGTCGAAGTTATCCTCGTAAATTCCAATCCAGCAACGATTATGACGGATCGGGAAACGGCGGACCGTGTCTATATTGAACCTTTAACAGTCGAATCTGTGGAACGGATTATCGAGCGTGAGAGACCGGATGGATTAATCCCCACGATGGGTGGACAGACGGGGTTAAATTTAGCATATCAGCTTGCTAAACGAGGGGTTTTAGATCGCTGTGGGGTTACTTTAATGGGGACCTCCTTGCAAAGCATTGATCAAGCGGAAGATCGAGAAAGTTTCCGGGCTTTGATGCAAGGACTCGGAGAACCGATTCCAGAGAGCAAAATTGTGTCTCAAGTCCAAGAAGCGTTAGCTTTTGCTAAGGTGACCGGATATCCCCTGATTGTACGGCCTGCCTTTACCTTGGGAGGTACTGGAGGTGGGATTGTCCAAAATGAGGAGGAACTGGAGCAGATTGCAGAGAGTGGCCTGCAGGCTAGCCTGATCGGGCAGATCCTCGTAGAACGAAGTGTCGCAGGTTGGAAGGAAATTGAATTTGAAGTCCTAAGGGATGGTGCGGGGAACTGCATAACGATTTGCCATATGGAAAATATGGACCCCGTTGGAGTGCATACAGGGGATAGTATTGTTGTTGCACCTTGTCAAACTCTCACGGATCGGGAGGTTCAAATTCTCCGTAGTGCCTCGCGAAGGATCGTCAACGGTTTAGGAATCGAAGGGGGATGTAATGTCCAGTTTGCCCTTCACCCTTCTTGTATGGAGTACGTCGTTATCGAGGTCAACCCTCGTTTGAGTCGTTCCAGCGCCCTCGCTTCTAAGGCTACCGGATATCCGATTGCTAAGGTCGCTGCTAAGATAGCTTTAGGCTATACGCTAACCGAACTTAAAAATGCGGTAACCGGAAAAACCTCGGCTTGCTTTGAACCCGCCTTAGATTATGTGGTAGTTAAGATTCCACGTTGGCCTTTTGATAAATTTAGTGAGGCTGATCGTCGCTTAGGTACTCAAATGAAGGCAACAGGAGAAGTGATGGGGATCGGTCGGAACTTAGATACCGCCCTACTCAAAGCGATTCGCTCTCTGGATATAAAAGTTTATGGGGTTCGGTTATTGGAACTCGAAGTGCTTGAGGACTCTGAACTTAAATCTCTTTGCCTGCAACCAGATGATCGAATGTTGTTCGTTTTGGCCGAAGCCTTGAGACGGGGGTGGACTGTGGATTGGCTGGCTGAAGAAACAGGTTGGAATCGCTATTTTTTACTGATAATTAAACGGTTAGTGGATAACCTACCTTTACTAGAACTAGCACCATGGGATAAAGACGTGATGCTGCGCGCGAAACGGCTCGGATTTGCAGATCAGGAAATTGCGGCCCTCTGGAAGGGGTCAGAAGATGAGGTTCATCAGTTTAGGCAAGAGCATCGTATTCAACCCGTTTTCAAAATGGTGGATACCTGCGCAGGAGAGTTTGAGGCCACGACTCCCTATTTCTATTCAAGTTATGATGTTGAAGATGAAGGGGAGGTTCACAAGCAACCCAAAGTCGTTGTTTTAGGCTCTGGTCCGATTCGAATAGGACAGGGGATTGAGTTTGACTATTGCTCAGTGCACGCAGTTCTGGCCTTGAGAAAAGCTGGGTATGAAAGTATCATTATTAATAACAACCCAGAGACGGTTTCGACGGACTTTGATACCGCTGATCGTCTTTACTTTGAACCTTTGACCTTGGAGGATGTTTCAGCCATACTCGATAAAGAACAACCGGACGGTGTGATTGTCCAGTTCGGCGGGCAGACAGCGATTGGTTTGGCCAGTGGGCTAGCACGACGCGGCTATCCTATCATCGGTACCGCAGTTGAAGATATTGACCGGGCGGAAGAACGGGGAACCTTTGACCGTGTTCTACAGGAACTGGGAGCTAAACGACCTCGTGGAGGCGGAGCTACAAATATGGATCAAGTGGAACGCGTGGCTCAGGAGATAGGATTTCCCTTAGTGGTTCGTCCCTCCTATGTATTGGGGGGCAGGGCAATGGATATCGTTTATGAAGCAAAGGAATTAGAGGCCGTTGTCAAACGAGCCCTATCGGCTTCTTCAGAGCAAGAAATTTGGATGGATCAATATCTGCTCGGAAAAGAGGTGGAAGTCGATGCGATCTCGGATGGAGAAAACGTCTTTATCCCAGGAATTATGGAACATTTGGAACGGGCAGGAGTTCATTCTGGAGATTCGATTGCGGTTTATCCGCCTCAAACCCTCGATTTAAATATGCAAGAGCGCATTGTTGCTTTAACCGAATCGCTTGCTCGCTCATTGAAGGTTAAAGGGTTACTCAACATCCAATATGTTATTTATAAGAAGGAACTCTTTGTGCTCGAAGTCAACCCCAGGTCCAGCCGTACGGTTCCTTTTTTGAGCAAAGTTACCGGGGTTCCGATCATCGACTGGGCTACTCAAGTGATTTTGGGCAGGAAATGGGACGAAATAGCAATTCCTCATGGACTCTGGCCAACGGGGGATCGAGTTGCTGTCAAGGCCCCTGTCTTCTCCTTTTCTAAGCTACAAAGGGTCGAACCATCCTTAGGGCCCGAAATGAAATCAACGGGTGAAGTTATGGGGATGGATAAGACTTACGAGAAGGCCCTTTATAAGGCGCTTTTAGGAGCAGGTTTATCCTTCACGACGTATGGTTCAGTGTTTATGACGCTGGCAGACCGCGATAAAGACGAAGGAGTTGACCTCGCTCGTAGGTTCGCAGAACTTGGGTTCCGAATCACAGCCACTAAAGGTACGGCAAAGTATTTGCGGACTCAGGGACTGAGGGTGGAACAGATCGCTAAGTTGCATGATGGATCAAACGAAATTATCGACGGAATTCGGAAGCAAAAGATTCAATATGTTGTTAATACGACGACCCATGGTCGTGTCCAAGAAAGTGATGGATTTGCGATTCGAAGAGCCGCTGTGGAACATGGGATACCTTGCTTTACAAGCTTAGATACTGCTGCAGCATTACTCCAGGTACTAGAAAGTATCTCACCGGGTCTCTTACCGCTATAGCGAGGTTCGATGTTCGATGTTCGAGGCACGAAGTACGAAGCATGAAGCACAAAGTTGAAGTACGAAGATCGAAGAAAAAATTCGAGTTACGACCTCCAACTTTGTCCCGCCCTCGAGGCGGTAGAAATTTAATTTCATCGGACAAAGTGTTCTATAAGTTGTTTGATATTGGAAACATACTCAGAATAAGTTCGATTTGAACTTGTTCTGAGACGTTAAATCGATGTTCAAATAAGATATTCGATAATCAATTGCGATTTCGATTTGTGTTACGAAATATTCGAGCCTCGAGCTTCGAACCTCGAGCCTCGAATTAGAGGAGGTTGCCATGCTTACTGAAGGACTAGTGGTTGTTCACGAACGCTTAGGAGAAGAGGCCCAAAGGCTTATGAAATTGGTTCTTAAGGGACCAATTGCCAAAACTGCGCAAGCGGGACAATTTGTAGCCGTTAGAGTCCAAGATCCGACGCTTGCCTCCTACGATCCTTTGTTACGGAGGCCCATTAGCTTGGCGGAGATTTCTCCCGAGAGCGACGAGATTACTCTGCTCTACCGAGTTGTGGGTAAGGGAACGGAAATCTTAGCACGTGCTCGATGTGGAGATCGTCTCAGTATTATGGGTCCCTTAGGGCGAGGGTTTTCATTACCAGAAGACGGGGAATTGTGGTTGATTGCTGGAGGGATTGGGATATTTCCGCTTTATCCTTTAGCTCAACGTGCACTTGCCAAAGGGCTATCCGTTCGTTTGTTTTGGGGTGGAGATAATCAAACTTTCCTAGAAAGTGCAGGACTATCCGAATGGCAAGCGCTCGGAATTCCGATACACTTAAGTACAATGGATGGTAGTCTTGGGCAAAAAGGGCTCGTGACGGTTCAAGTACTGGGGCTATTATGGGAGTTTAATGGTAAGGTGGAAAATTCCGGACAGACGATGGACGGCAAACTATATGTAGCCACTTGCGGTCCTCACAAGATGATGCAGGCAGTGACTGAACTATGTATGAACTCTGGGGTTCCCGTGGAAGTTTCGCTGGAAGAACGCATGGGCTGTGCAGTAGGAGCCTGTTTAGGGTGCGTATGTACCCTGAAAGACGAAGCTGGAACCCTAATCCATAAGAAGGTTTGTCAGGATGGACCGGTTTTTCGGGGCGAGGAGGTGGTTTGGGATGTGTCCTGTTGATTCAACGACTGAGCTGGCGGGCATAACATTAAGAAATCCAATCCTTACCTGTTCAGGGACCTATGGTTTTGGAGAAGAGTACACTGCGTATTGTCCTTTAGAAGCTTTGGGAGGAATAACCTTGAAAGGGATTACTCCCTTGCCACGGCTGGGAAATCCTGTTCCTCGGTTAGCAGAAACTCCGGCTGGGTTATTGAACGCAGTCGGTCTGGAAAATCCGGGCCTTGAGGAATTCCTATCTTCCTATCTACCCAAGGTACGCAAATTGCCAACAGCGGTGATTGCCAACATCTCTGGTTTTTCACTGGAGGATTACACTCAGATGGCTCGGGCTTTGCGTCGGGATTCAGGGTTAGCAGCGCTAGAGGTCAATATTTCTTGTCCCAATGTCAAACATGGCGGAATGCATTTTGGTACGGACCCCCAGAGTGCTGAAGACGTGATTGCAGCTGTAAAAGCGGAAACCGATCTCCCCATTATTGCGAAGCTTTCGCCCAATGTCACAGATATTGTCGAGATGGCTCGAGCGGTTCAACGTGGGGGCGCGGATGCTGTTTCCTTGATTAATACGCTGTTGGGAATGTCTATTGACCTAGATCGACAGCGTCCCGTCTTAGCCAATACGTTTGGAGGGCTATCCGGGCCTGCTATTAGACCGGTTGCAGTTCGTATGGTTTGGCAAGTTTATCAAGCCATCGATTTGCCCATTATCGGTATGGGAGGAATCACTACGTGGCAGGATGCTGTGGAATTTCTCCTAGCCGGAGCCACGGCAGTAAGCGTTGGTACAGGCAATTTCGTTAATCCTCAGGCTCCACTGGAGATCCTTAAGGGAATCCAAGGTTATTGCGAAAAACACGGGATTGCTTCTGTGCGCGAATTAGTAGGTTTAGCACATAAGTCTTAGAGGGTACTTAGATTAGCCTTTTCCATAGTTACAATTTGTTTGAAACGGGGTTATCGTATGGATGTGACAAAGAATAATCATCGGGTTATAGTCGCCCTTGATGTTCCTGGGCGCGAGGAAGCCTTAGCTTTAGCTAGGGTACTTCAAGGTAGTGGATGTTGGCTTAAAGTGGGGTTGGAACTGTACTCGTATACAGGTCCAGCGATGATTCGGGAACTAAAAGCTTTGGGATTTCCTATTTTTTTAGACCTCAAGCTTCATGACATTCCTACAACCGTGGAAAGGGCAATCCGCGGATTTGTTCAGTGTGGTGTTGACATGATCAATGTTCATTGTAGTGGCGGGTATGATATGATGGCTAGGGCTGCTCACGCTGTTCAAGAAGAAGGAAGTAAGTTAGAGCGAGTTCCTAAAGTGATCGGAGTTACAGTCCTTACAAGTATGTCGGAAATTCAATTTAATCAAGAGTTGGGGATCCAGCGAAACCTTAGGGACCATGTAGTAGCGCTTGCAAAATTAGCGGCACAAGCAGGACTCGACGGAGTTGTCGCTTCTGCCATGGAAGCTAGAGAGATAAGGCGGATTACGCAACCCGAATTTCTGATAGTAACACCAGGAATACGTCCGACCTGGAGTGAGGCCCATGATCAGATGAGAGTTCTAACCCCGTTTGAAGCCTTGGCCGCGGGAAGTTCGTATCTCGTGGTCGGAAGGCCAATTACTCGTGCAGAGGATCCTCGGCAGGCCTTAGAGCGACTTTGGCTAAAGTAGGAAAAGGAGAGAAATCTAAACATGAATAAAGGATCAAATAGTGAATTAACGATAGGGAAGGCAGCTTTAAGTACGGAGGAATACCTTGATATTTTTAGGAAGAGCTCTGCCTTATTGGAGGGGCATTTTCTCTTGACTTCAGGAAAGCATAGTGCCCAGTACATGCAATGTGCACAAGTTCTTCAATATCCGGATCGGGCAGGCGTTTTAGCCGAGGGGCTAGCTGCAACTTTTCGCGACATGGAGATTCAAACTGTTATTGGGCCTGCTACGGGCGGGATTTTAGTGGCTCATGAAGTCGCTAAAGCTTTAGGGGTTCGGGCTCTGTTTACAGAGCGGGAAAATGGTGTCATGCGTTTAAGGAGAGGGTTTACGCTTTCCCCTGGGGAACGTGTGTTAGTCGTGGAAGATGTGATTACAACGGGTGGCTCTGTCCGTGAGGTACTCTCTGTTGTCCGAGAATTTGAGGCTATTCCTGTCGGCGTTGGTGTACTAGTTGACCGAACGGGGGGAACAATAGACTTTGGCCTTCCCCAGAGTTCAATAATTCAATTGGAAATTCAGGCATACGAGGCTCATGAATGCCCACTTTGTGCTCGTGGAATTCCAGCGATCAAACCAGGAAGTAGAAAACTATAAAATTGAATAAAACCGTACAATGGTTTGTAAGTGAGTCTGTAATTAAAACGATAAAAATGACTAGAATAAGATAAGTATTAGATAAGTAGGGGTTGTAACAATGTTTTTCCAGTTTGTTACAACCCCTATTCTAATCGGGATTACATAACAAACTCAAGATTATTTCACTCTGCAGTTTACGAGTAAGATAGGATTATTTAAATGGAATGGGAGGTATATATTGGATTACCACGAATATTGAAGGTAAGAAAAGGTGGAAAGGGGTTGAGCTTCATACATAATACTCGCAATAAGGGGAAGAAATTTGATATAATTAATCGATTTTGAAGAAGGGGGTTGATCATGAAAAAGGTAATCTTATTTGTCATCGACTCCCTACATCCTGTGGTCTTAGGAAGGACACTTTCGGAAGGAAATGCCCCTGCTTTAAACTTTCTTGCGAAACACGGAACTTACTTCAATCGAGTTATTTCCACGTTTCCAACTATGACTCCGGTGGCCACGAGCTCCGTGATCACGGGTACTTGGCCTGAGCAACATGGGGTTCCAGGTTTTATTTGGTATAACGAGGAAATAGGAAAGATCATAGATTATGGTGCGACTTGGCAAAGTGTCCTGAAAATTGGGCCGAGGCAAGTTCTCCGAAACTTGCTCATTAAACTAAATGAAGAGCATCTTAATTCAGAAACACCGACTTTATATGAAGAATTAGAAGCAGGTGGATATCATACGGGTAATGTAAATTTTTTTATGCATCGGGCTAAACACCCATACTGTGCCAAGATCCCCTTTTTGCTTTCTTTGGTGACGGGTTTTCGACTTAAACAAGAAAAGGTTTCAGGTCCATCTCATCTGACCTTAGGGCAGCTTATTCATCCGCCTTTTTCTCGACGATCTATAACCTATCCGAAGGGGCCATTTCATCGCTTTGGTGTTAATGATGTTTTTTCAGGAATGATCACTGCACAACTTGTCCGTGAAAGAAAGCAGCCAGATTTCACCGTGGTTTATTTCCCGGATAATGATCAATATTCGCACCAATATGGCCCCTTGCGCTCAGGACCCTCGATTGAACGTGCCGACCAGCAAGTGGCTTTGGTCCTTAATGAGTTTGATTCTTGGGAAAAGGCGTTAGAGGAAAATGTAATTATAGTGACCGGTGACCATGCTCAATCAACGGTTGGGTTAGGTGAAGAGTTTCTGATTGATTTAGATGAGGCTCTAAAATCGTTTCAGCGATTAAAGTTCACGGAAGGGGCAAGCGGTGAAGACAATAGCAAAGAAATTGCTATTTGTCCCAATGAACGCATGGCTTTTATTTATATACTCCAGCGTAAGAACGAAATTTTACCTGAAGTGGTAGACATTCTAGCTAAAGATTCACGCAATGCTCAAATTGCATGGAAAGTCTGTGAAAATAGATATTGTGTTGTTCAAGGAGAAACTGAGAAACAGCTTTGCTTTTCGCGTCTTGGACCTTATCAAGACGTTTATGGTCAATCATGGTCTTTTGACGGAGATCTATCCGTGGTCGATGCTCAGGAAGCAGGTCAACAAATTATTGAATTTGGGAAGTATCCAGATGCATTTAATCGTCTGATATCAGCACTAGAAGCACGGAGTGGAAGTCGTGTTATTGTTTCAGCTGCCTCGGGATACGAATATTTTGCTGTCGGGGCACCTATTCACCCTGGCGGAGGGAGCCACGGGTCCCTTGAAGAAGAGGATTCGACGGTGCCGATGATTATTTCCGGAATGTCAGTCAGTTTGAAGCATCCACGAATTGTTGATTTATATTCAATCATTCTTAAGCATTTTGGCTTAGGCTGATGAGTATCAATAAATGAGTCTTTTTATGACTTAAGGATGTAAGATAGTCATGCTCGTTCTTGTATATTCAATCACAATGTTTTGAAATGCTAAGAAGTCGAAGGTTCAAAATTGGATTATACCTACGCCAGGACGTTAGTGGTTTGGTAAACGTTCTGGCTTTTAGTTATTTATTGACCTAGTCATCGGTTATTTTGAAGGAATAAACTAGAAAAGTGTGGAATGTTATGTGGAATGTTAAATGAGGCTAAATTTAAGTTGAGGTACATGGAAGGTTAGATTTGATGAATAAAAGAGCGAATTCCAAATTATTTTTAAGTTTTTGCCTGGCAATTATTTTGATAATCAGTTTACCCCTGAGTATAGTAGTCGGACAAGGCGGCCCTTTTACAGAAATTAAAGAAAAAATGGCGAGTATTTCTGAAAGTGAACATGAGAACCTTCAAAATCTATTCGTTCTCAGTCAGCAGATTACAGAGATAGGGAAAGAGGAAGAAAGGGTTACTCAGGATATAAAAACAAAAAAAATAGAAATAGAGGGCTTGAAAGTAACCATTGCAAGTGAAGAAATGGCCTATACAAAAAAATGGAGGACCTTAGGCAGGTATTTAAGAGTTATCAGAGGATGGGACCGGGGACTTACTTAGAAATAATTCTTAATTCAGACAATCTGGCAATGCTCCTCAGGAGAGTCAATACTTTGAGGGATCTTACTCGCAACACGCAAAAACTTATGGAGTTGTTGGAAGAGAGTAAAGCAAAGCAGTTAACTGAAAAAGAAAACCTTGCCCAAAAAATCGCTAGTTTAGAAGACAATCAAAAACTGCTCCAAGAATCCCTGACTAAGAAAAAGCAGTTAATACAAGATCAGGAGAAATATCTTACCTCCTTGAAGGAAAAAAGGGAGTCTTACCAAGAAAATCTTTCGAACCTGCAACTGAACTGGGACGAACTTAAAACGTCTGTTCCGGTGATTATAAAAGAGCTCTCCAGAATTATCGATGAGGGATACATTCCACCGGAAAAATTAAATATCTCGTTTAATTTCATGAGTATTAGAGGAACTATCGATGAAAAAACCCTAAATGATCTAATTTCTGAGTATCCCTTACTCCCTAAGATTGTCTTAAAATTTTATCCAAACAACGTTCAAATTAGCATGCCTGAAGAAAATCTTGTTCTATCAGGGAACTTTGTTATACAAGAGGCGCAGGCCCTGAAATTCCAGGTCAAAGAGGGTAGCTTCTATGGGATGCCACTGGATGCTGGCGCAATAGAAGATTTGTTCCTAAAAGGTGACTTAGTATTTAAGCTTAAGCTACCTATGAGCACCAACTACAGACTTAATTCTATTAGGACAAGGGATGGATCTTTGGAACTGACAATTACACTAGATGCTGAGGAGGCCAAGGTCAAGGATGATTAAAGCAAAAGGAGTTAGTTTGAGGTTTCCTAATGGCACAATAGCCATAAATAATATTGACCTGCAAGTCGAACCAGGAGATATGGTCTATGTTACAGGGCCTAGTGGCTCTGGGAAAACGAGTCTCTTAAAGCTATTCATGGGAATTGAGTATCCGACCATAGGCTCGCTAGAAGTTTTGGGTCAGCAAATGGATAAAGGTCAGACTTCAAGAATAAGGCAGTTGCGAACGAGCATAGGACCTGTTTTTCAAGAATTCAAACTAATAAAAGGGAGAACCGTAGCCGAAAATGTCATGCTCGGCATGCGTTTTCTAGATCTTTCTCAAGATCAATTAAAGGAAAATGCCCATGATGCCTTGGCTAAGGTCGGGTTAGAACACAAGGCTTCTTCATTGGTGGAAAACCTGTCGTGGGGGGAGAGCCAGAGAGTAGCTATTGCTCGGGCTGTGGCAAGGAAACCTTTATTAATCTTAGCAGATGAACCTACGGGCAATTTGGATAAGGACAATGCCATTAATATCTTAGAACTTTTCAAATCGTTTATCGATCAAAAAACGTCAGTGATTATTACGACCCATGCTACGCATCTGATTGACGCAGAAAAACATTGCAAGTTAATCCAGATGAACAAAGGAAGTTTGAGTTGGGAAAGGTTAGGATGAACATAGTATGAAACTATTTTCTTCAAATGCAGGTTACTTTTTCAAAGAAGTAAAAACGATGATCCGATTGAATTTATTTTCTAATAGTTTAACAATTTTTAGTACGGGCCTTATTTTCTTTATTCTAGCCATGATAATTTCTGGTTGGTGGGTAAGCAGTCATGTTGTTAATGTCGTCCAGGGGGAGGCAGAAATAAATGTTTATCTTGATGAAGAAATTTTAAATAACAATACAGGTGTAAGTCAGATGGTTGAAAGTATTAAAGGGATAGAGGGTGTACAAGCGGCGAGGGTAGTTGATCAGGATGAAGCTTACAACAGGATGGTCGAAATCCTCGGAAAAGAAGCAAGTGTTTTAAATAAATTTGACGATAATCCTTTTAGCTCTTTCGTTGAGTTAAAAATAGATCTTCAAGAAATCGACCCAGTCTTAGAAAAATTAACCCACATGATGGGCGTTGAACATGTCAGGGACAACAGAGAAGTTTTGGAGCGCCTTCGTAATATTGCCGAGGCATTAAGGGTGGTGGGGATTCTAGTGGTGGCTGCCGTGGGTATATCTACCCTGGTGATCATATCTCACATTATTAGGCTTGGAATTTCCAACAACAAGGAGCAAATTTACACTCTGAGATTATTAGGCGCACCGGAACTATTTATTGCGTTCCCTTTTCTGCTTGAAGGTTTGTTATTAACTATAGGGGGCGGCATACTGGCTGTGTCTCTGGCAACGTTCTCGATATCCTATCTATATGCTCAAATGGCAGGGCCCCTTCCCTTTATTCCTCTTCCGCCCCTAAAAGAACTTGTATCGGGTATGGGCATAGTGGTTATGTCGCTGAGTGCAGTCCTGGGATTCGTCGGTAGCCTACTTGGGCTGGTATCGGTAAGAAACAATTAAGACGATAAATAAAACTATTCGGCGTGGACGTTTACACATCTGCCCATCACTACAGCTATAAAAAGTCAAGGAAAGTCTTGGGAAAAACAGGTAGGTATGGTTGGCTTGTTTTGAGGAGGCCTGCCAAGGGCCCAAAAGGCAAGAGGGGAAGTAAGAATTGAAACGATGTGTTCGAAGTGGAGAAGGCACAAATGAATACTGAAGCTGAGATCTCTTTATTCTGTTATCTCTTCACTGGCCAGCAACTGTTCTAAAATCTCCGTTTTAGGTGTGAGGTACAAAGTCCAGTTTTGGTCATAGATCACCATCCCTGGTTTAGCTGAGTTAGGCTTCTTTAACTGTTTGACATGGGTGTAATCCACAGCGACTTGAGAAGAGCCGCGAGCTTGACTGTAATAGATTGCTAAGGCTGCTGCTTCTTCAAGGGTGGTATCATCCGGGAATTCTTCTCCCTCATCCAGGGGGACCAGGACGTGTGAACCGGGAATTTGTTTGACATGCAGCCATAAATCATTGGGCTTTCCTTTACGCAAAGAGAGCCAATCATTTTGAGCATTATTTTTGCCAACAAAAATGCTTTTGCCCTGACTTGAACGATAGATGCGGGGCTGAGGAACCTCCTTGGGGGATTTTAGTTTGGATTTCGCATTCGCCTGGGGGCGACCCTTTTTAAGTTTAAGGGTATTCTTTTTCAGATGCTTTCCAGTCACATACCCTTGTCCTACTAGTTCGAGATGGATTTCAGTAAGCTCAGTTAGGGTGGATGCTTGATCCAAACTTACTCGCAAGGAAGCAAGGTATTGTACTTCCTCGAGTGTGGTTTCTTTGAGGGATTTTGTCTTGAGCAAGGTGGCTTTAGCTTTGTTATAGAGTTTGTAGTAATGCTGGGCGTTGTCAATGACACTGATATGAGGATTGAGGGGAATGATAACGGAAGCGAGAGTAGGATCAAAATAATCTTCCACTGAGGCTTCAACTGTTCCTTGGGGGATGCGGTAGAGATTAGCGGTCAAAAGTTCTCCCCACTTTTGGTAGTTTAGACTTGAATTGGCGTTGAGGAGGGCTTCTTCATAAATTTTAAGTTTCTTACTAAAATGAGCATGTTGTTCTTGGACAATTTTTCGTAGAGAGCCTCGTTTTGATTCAAGCGAGTTATTGCTGGTTTTTGACTGATAAAAGATCTGTACTGCGTCATTCAACGAGGGAACGTTTTCTCTTCTTAAGTCTTGGTATTGTTGAAAAGGGGTAAAACTAAAGGCTACCAGTTGGGTTTTGAGTGCTGGATTATAGTAGAGGCAAGGTTTAATTTCGAGAATCTCCTCAGGATTGCATAACCTACGGTAAGCCTGAAAAAGCCGTGAACAATCAATATCACCACACTGATGGAGGAGAATCTCTGGCTTCAATCCGGCTTGGATTACGATTTCGCGAGCTAATTCTGGGCTGATCCCGGCAAAACGGGCAAGCAGGATACTCGTAATAGAACGTTCTAGATCCTCCTCATAAAGGGTCTGTCGCCAGAGTTCTTCGTTTTCTTGAGGGGGCAGTTTTCCCTGAGAAGGAGGGGCGAGATAAGTCCGTCCAGGCAACACTTCACGGTATTGGCTTAGGGCATGAGAGTATCGTTTAAGGCCGTCAAGAATCGTATGGGTGGTAGGGTCTACGAGAATAAGATTGCTGTGTTTTCCCATTATTTCTAAGTGCAGATGTAAAGACACTAAATCCCCACGGTCGTTGTAATTTTGGATTTCAAAGGTCACGACGCGTTCGAGCGCTGTTTGATGGAGGTTAACAATTTTACCACCCTCTAGGTGTTTGCGGAGAATCATACAAAACATAGGGGGAGAAGGTGGGTTTTTTTTAGTTTCTTCCGTGAAGTGGAAACGGGGGGAAGTAGCGCTGGTGCTAAGTAGAAGGCGTCTTGAACCCTGCTGACGCAGTTGGAGATGGATTTCATCTTTTTCAGGTTGATGGATTTTATCAATACGTGCTCCGATGAGTTGTGGAGCAAGTTCACTTACTAGGTAGGCTAGGGTAACACCGTCTAAGGCCATGTGATGACATCCTTTCAGAACAAGAATCATTTTTAGTATAACACACTTGTTTTGCTGAGGCATTTTTCCATACTTTTGGGAATAAGCATGTACTACAAAAGGGACAAAGCCTCTTATCGATGACTGTTTGAACTTTAGTCATTGGATAAATCAGCAACCCTTTAGATGAAGCGAAAACTCCGTCTAAAGGAAGTTTCTTTTAACTGTTGATTACAAAAGGAGGAAAAAGGGCATGCGGCAACAGGCGTGGCATGTGTTGCCTTGGCTTGACGTGGCCAAGGCATTGGAGGTACATCCGAGTAAAGGGTTAAATCTTAAGGAGGTTCGTCGCCGGTTACAGGAAGTTGGGAACAATGTTTTAGCAGTAAAAAAAGGGACACATCCGGTGTTTTTGTTTCTTGGACAGTTTAAGGATTTTATGGTATTGGTCTTATTGGCTGCTACGGTCGTCTCGGGGCTATTAGGTGAAATCGCGGATGCTATTACGATCTTAGCAATCTTAATGATTAATGCCATTCTTGGTTTTGTTCAGGAGTTTCGCGCGGAGCGTTCTATGGAATCTCTGCGCTCTCTTACCGCCCCTGAGGCACGAGTGCTGCGGGAAGGTATGGAGCAACGGATTCCAGCTGCCGATGTTGTACCCGGGGATATTGTCCTGTTGGATACAGGAGACCGTATTCCGGCAGATTTACGTTGGATTCAAGCAGTTAACATACAAGTGGAAGAATCAGCCTTGACTGGGGAATCTCATCCTGTGGGCAAAAGTATTTCACCCCTTCAGGATGAACTTACCCCTATGGCAGACCGACAAAACATGGGCTATATGGGGACTTCTATTGTGAATGGTCGGGGGGCTGGGGTAGTCGTGGCGACTGGGATGGAAACAGAAATGGGTGTCATTGCCGACATGATTCAAAGTGTGGAAGAGGAAGAAACCCCTTTGCAGAAGCGTTTAGCGGAGTTGGGTAAATGGTTGGTTCTAATCAGTTTTCTGGTCTGTGCTGCTGTAGTGGGTACGGGAATTTTAAGAGGGGAAGACTTTTACAAAATGTTCTTCACAGGAGTTTCATTGGCAGTAGCTGCGATCCCGGAAGGTTTACCGGCTATTGTCACGGTGGCTTTAGCAGTAGGCGTTCAACGCATGGTCAAGCGGCAAGCGATCATTCGGAAACTGCCGGCTGTTGAAACATTGGGGTGTGCAACGGTGATTTGTTCCGATAAGACAGGGACTTTAACCCAAAATGAAATGACAGTACGCCAAATCTACTCAGATGGACGAAAGATAACCGTTTCAGGAGAAGGATATGATCCTAAAGGAGAGTTCCGGGGTGCAAATCCAGAGAAAGAACGGGATCCCCTCAACGCGGCGTTAAAGATTGCGGCACTTTGCAATAATTCTGTCTTAACTAAGAAGGGAGTTCAAGTTGCCGGCCTCTTTCGTTCTAAAGGCAAGGATGCACCTTGGGGTATCGAGGGAGATCCGACAGAAGGCGCTATTTTGGTGGCTGCGGCTAAGGCGGGGATATGGCGAGAGGTTTTGGAACGCAAGCAAGAGCGAATCGGTGAGTTGCCTTTTGATTCTGATCGAAAGAGGATGAGCGTTGTTTATCAGACAAAGCAGGGGCGTCGGGCCTATGTCAAAGGTGCCCCCGATATGGTGCTAAGACTTTGTCAGAAAGAGTTAACCGGGCAAGGCGTAGTAGACCTGTCCGTAGAACGTAAAAATAGTATCATGCGGGCCAACGACGATATGGCACGTCATGCGCTACGTGTTTTAGCGGTTGCCGAAAAACCATTGTCAGAGTTAGAGCCCCTCGATGAAAACGTAGAACAAGGCCTGACCTTCGTCGGACTCTTGGGAATGATTGATCCACCGCGAATCAGCGCAGTAAAAGCGATTAAAGTCTGCCGACATGCAGGAATTAAACCGGTTATGATCACGGGAGATCACCGCCTAACCGCAGAAGCTGTCGCTTATGAATTAGGAATGATCCGCGGTTCGAGTGGAGGGATCATAACGGGTGCAGAATTGGAGCGGACGTCTGATCAAGAATTAAGTGAACGTATTATGGATATTTCCGTGTTTGCCCGAGTAACCCCGAAAGATAAACTCAGAATTGTGCGAGCTTATAAAAAGCGGGGACAAGTGGTTGCCATGACTGGAGATGGGGTTAACGATGCCCCTGCAGTTAAAGAAGCGGATATCGGAGTTGCAATGGGTAAAACAGGGACTGATGTAACTAAGGAAGCTTCAGCAATGGTTTTGGGGGATGACAACTTTGCGACGATCGTGGCGGCAGTTGAAGAGGGTCGAGGGATTTACGACAACATACGCAAGTTTATTCGTTATTTACTTTCCTGTAATTTAGGTGAAGTTCTAACGATGTTTCTGGCAACGCTCGTTGGACTCCCTCTTCCATTACTTCCCATCCAAATATTATGGGTTAATCTCGTGACTGACGGATTGCCTGCGATGGCGTTAGGGGTGGATGGAGCGGAACCGGGCATTATGAATCGACCACCTAGGGCCCCAGGAGAGAGCATTTTTGCGCGGGGCTTAGCAGCGAAAATTGGGATTAGGGGGACATTTATCGGACTTGGAACCCTCTTTGTTTTTGTAGCTGCGCTTTTTATAGGGGTCAATATGCTAGGGGCCCGC
>NZ_JYNH01000017.1 GCF_000960765.1 Desulfosporosinus sp. I2
CCCAATGTATGCAGGAGCCCTTTGGTGGCCGCGTGCTACAAAATCTGGCGCAACATGGAGTATGGTGGCAGGATCCGTTATTTATCTCTTTATGTGTCTGTTTGTCAATGCTAAAGAATCGGCAATCTTTGGATTGACAAAAGCCTTCTTTGGAACGGTCTCTCTGGCTGGAACGGGCTCCTTAAGTTATATCGATCCACTGATCGTCGCTCTGCCCGCCAGCATTATTATTTTCATTGTCGTGACGTTAGCAACCCAACCCTTAAGTATCAAAGACAGTGTAATAAAACAATAACTTTATTGGAGTAAACATACAAGACAAAGAATAGCCACTTTCCCAATTGTTTGGAAAGTGGCTATTCAGATGCCGCGCAAGCACAAATTATTGTTTCAAGAAGACCCAAATCGTTATGTTTAGGGAACAATAACCGATCTAAACCCCTCTCCTGAGCGTAAAAAGTCTAAGCCCTCATTAATTTGGTCAAGTGAAAAGCGTTTAGATACCATTGACAGGACTTGGATTTTACCATTGCGAACCATTTCAATTACTTTAGGATAATCTCCTAATGGACAACCTAGAGAACCCACTACTTCCATTTCTCGGTACATTACTCGGCTGGCATTTAAAGTCATAGGATGCGCAGAATAACCCACGATGACCAAACGTCCACCGTTTCGTACACAATTAAAAGCAATTTCCTGAGTTTTAGGATTACCAATACATTCGCAGGCAATATCTACTCCACCACCCGTAGATTTACGAACAACCTTAGCTACATCAGGATAATCATTGGCATTATAGATTGCGACAGCACCTAATTCTTTCGCTTTAGCCAATTTAGTGTTGGAAATATCAACAGCTATGACAGAGGCGCCCGCTGCATTAGCTACTTGGACCAGGTTTAAGCCAACCCCTCCACAACCATAGACAAGTAATGTGTCACCCGGTTTAACTTTGGCTCGGTTTTTTACGGCGTGAAAAGGGGTAGTAATGGCATCGGCAATAATAGCGCCTTCAATCAAAGGAATTTCGTCAGGTAAGTGAAAGACATTACTGGCAGGGGCCTTGACATATTCCGCATAACCGCCATCGACATTATTCCCAAACATCTCCATATTGTCGCAGACATTGCCGCGCCCTTCGCGACAACTACTACATTCACCACAGGCCATAACCGCTGGCAATAAAACTCGATCCCCTACTTTAAATAGAGTAACATCAGGGGCAACTTCAGCTACCGTACCAGATATTTCATGTCCTAAGATCAAGGGTGGCTTTTTAAACGTTGGAACACCATGGTCAATATAACTTAGGTCCGTGTGACAAAGCCCGCAGGCTGCAACTTTAACTAAAATTTCACCGGTTCCAATCACAGGAATCGGCACTTCCTCTACTTTAAGAGGTTGATTAGGACCATAAAAAACTGCTGCTTTCACTACAATGCACCTCCAATTATTTAAAGAAAATTCTCGTTCTTTGCTTATTGAACCTCCCAATAAACGATTCCGGCATTACGCCTAATTCGGACACGCTTTTGGATCCTTAGCCAACCCAAATGCCCTAAAGTTTCCGAAAGAGCTAACCAAGTGTGATACCGACCTCCGCTTGGAAACAATTCATTGGCGATAGAGAATGTATCTAAGCGTTTTGTGCCTAGAATCTGAAGAACTTGTTCACAACGTTTACCCATACGGGAAAACTGACCATCAATCGCCCTGTCAATTTCTAAGATTGGTTTACCATGACCAGGATAAGCTCTAGAGGCCCTTAGTCGACGAATCTTAGTCATAGATTCCTGTAACCTTACCAAGCTAAGGTCTCTTTCTTCCCCATAAATATCAAAGACTGGGTTGGGAGTAACTTGTGTTAATAGGGTATCTCCAGTAAACACTGCACCATTTTCTACAAGCTGAAAACAACAACTACCAGGTGTATGCCCCGGTGTATGAATCACTTTAATGGTCAGTCCAGGAAATCTCAGGTCAGTTCCCTGTGACAAAAAGCTGATACAGGACTCAGACAAGGGTTTATACCCTCTCTCTGAGGTTATTACCTCTTCTATCAAATTTGCTATTTTAGCCTTCTGGACCCCCAGTTTTTCTAAAAAGGGAAAGACTGCTTCCTGGTTAACAAAAAAAGGATTATCCGATGCATTGGTTAATTTATGCCTATCCGCGGGATGGACCCAAACTCGGGCACCTGAACGCTCCACAATTTGTGCTGCGAAGCTATAATGGTCATAGTGCCCATGGGTCACTAAAATGTGCCTAATGCTATCCCAGCTCACTTCAGCTTTTTTAAGAGTAGCTTCAAGAGCGTCCAGAGCCTGCGGTGCATTTGGACCAGCATCTACTAGGATGGACTCACTATTTTCAAGTTTAATTAGGTAGACGTTAGCATTAAATCCAACCTCTGGAATTGGTACTTGATAATCAAAGATCTGCATCCCCTTGCTCCCCGCTCCTGCGCCTCAATTTTAGTACAGCGCCTCAATAATAGTAGCCATGCCTTGTCCGCCACCTATACAAAGCGTAACCATACCGTAGCGAGACTTGCGTCGTCGCATTTCATAGAGAAGAGTTGTCATCAAGCGAGCACCTGTCGCACCAATCGGGTGACCTAAGCCTATAGCACCACCATTGACATTTACTTTCTTCATATCTAACCCAAGCTCCCTAATAACGGCCAAAGATTGTGAAGCAAAGGCTTCATTTAGTTCAATAAGATCAATCTCCTCTAAAGCGAGTCCTGCTTGTTTCAACGCCTTTCGAACGGCGGGCACAGGACCAATGCCCATTATTTGCGGGGGCACTCCAACAGCAGCGTCCGTAATAATTCTGGCCATAGGCTTAATACCAAGTTCCTTAGCCTTATCTGCGGACATTAGGACTACGGCAGAGGCAGCGTCATTACGGCCACATGAATTGCCTGCAGTCACTGAACCGCCTTTCTTAAATACAGGTTTTAAAGTAGCCATTTTTTCTAAAGTGGTAACTCTTGGACCTTCATCCGTATCAAATATAACCGTTCCTTTACGCGTTTTAATTTCAACTGGAATTATTTCATCTTTGAATACTCCTTCAGCTAGGGCTCTCTGACACCGCTCTTGGCTTTGGACTGCAAATCTATCCTGGTCCTCTCTAGAAACATTAAACTGGTCGGCCACGTTTTCCGCAGTATCACCCATTGAAACACTGCCATAAAGTGAATGGGGTTGTCCACCTGGGCCTGCTTCTGTTAAAGAATCCACTAAAACCCCATCCCCAGCACTATAACCATATCGGGCATTTTTTAAGTAGTAAGGTGCACGACTCAGACTTTCAGTTCCGCCAGCAACCACCACCTCGGCCCTTCCAGTTTGGATTTGTTGGGTACCATTACTGATTGCTTGTAAACTTGCCGCGCATTGACGGTGCACTGTAAAAGCTGCAGCAGTTTCCGGAATTCCCGCCAAAAGTGCACAAACACGAGCAATATTTGAAGCTTCCGTTGTTTGCCGTGACCAACCCATAATTACTTCTTCGACTAAATCAGCACTGACTCCCGCACGAGCAACTGCCTCTTTTATGACTATGCCGCCTAAGTCTTGGGGCGTAATGTCTTTAAGTGTCCCTCCAATTGTGCCAACCGGAGTTCTTACAGCACTTACGATTACAACTTCTTTCATTAAAGGTCCTCCATTTAAAAATTTAAGTAAATTTAATAAGCCATTTAATTAATGAGTTGTATTACCTAGTCTTATATCAGCTTGCTTAGCGCATGATCATGCCACCCTCGATGCATAGTATCTGTCCAGTAATATAACTGGCATCCTGAGAGGCCAGAAACACAAACCCACCGGCCATTTCCTCTGGTTGCCCGAATCTTCCCATGGGGATTTTATCCGTATACTTCACACTTAAGACTGGATCAGTCGCTATCTTTTCAGTCATTTTTGTCACTGCAAAAGGAGAGATCGCATTCACAGTAACTCCGTATTTAGCTAATTCCCGTGCAGCAGATTTTGTCAAAGCGTTTATTCCACCTTTAGCTGCGCTGTAATTTACTTGCCCAATTGTACCTTGCAACCCAGCCGATGAAGTCACATTAATGATTCGGCCATAGCCGCGGGCTTTCATATCTCCTGCCACAGCTTGCATACAAAGGAACGTGCCTTTCAAGTGGACATTAATAATCTCATCCCACTGCTCTTCAGTCATTTTAAGCATCATAGCAGGTTTACTTAAACCAGCGTTATTGACTAAAATATCTATTTGCCCAAGTTCTTCCTTGATTTTTTGAACCATTGCTAGCACTGATGCTTTGTTTCCTACATCTACTGTAACTGTACATGTTTTGCGCCCAAGTGCTTCAATCTCCCGTACGACATCATCTTCACGAGTGATAGATCGACTAGCTAGAGCAACATCGGCTCCCTCATTAGCAAAAGCCAAAGCAACTGCCTTGCCTATGCCATCCTTAGCACCAGTAACTAAAGCTACTTTTCCTGCAAGTTTCATCTCTTTTCCTCCAGTCAGTCGATTTTATACATTTAAACCCTATAATAAATTTCTCACAATACCACTTGGATCCACACGACGCAAAGCCTCTAGCTCAATCTGAGTGGGTTCGGGAGTCGTTGGCACACTATTTGGAATAACTAATTTGAAGCCAGTACTTTCCACTACTTGATCAACTGTCACACCGGGGTGGAGAGATTTTAAACGCATAATCTTAGTTTCCTCGTCAAAATCCAGGGCACAAAGTGGCGTAACGACCAAAGCCGGACCGTTCCCAGGTAGATTTTTTGAGGCCCAAGATTCAGGACCATCCAAAAATCCGGGACCACTATTAAAATCAACTTTCTCAATCAGAGTACGAGCATTGTGCGAAGTAGTATAAATTATGACACGACCAGACCGAGGCAAAAAGGGAAGTCCTACTGTTCCTGGACCGCGTAAAGACGGATTTTTCCAATCCCCAATGCAAATTAAGTTACAGTTTCCGTATTGATCAATTTGCAATCCTCCGCCAAAGAAGACATCGAAGCGTTTCCCATGACCCTCGAGTAAAATTACATCCGGTAGGGCCAAAGCGGCTTCTGAGCGCAGGTTCTCTTCGTCACAAGAAGAAAATACCAAGGGGTCTAGAAACGGATTGACAGCCCCACTTCCGCCAGAAATATACGAGAGATTGGGTGCATGAGTCAGCTGAGACATCCGGCAGGCGGCCATCGGTATCATGCTCACGGCACCCATTACGGCTACCTCACCGTCTTCTAAGTTGCGAGCCATGACACAAGCCATTAATTCAGCAATGGAGTATGCGTTTTCAATCATAAAAAGACACATCCCCTTTTTGACGCATAGCGTTAAGTTTATCCAGCCCAATCTTACCGGAATACTCTTTCTCAGAAATACCAGTGACATACTGTTGGAAATACTCTCCATAAGCTTCGGGATTTTTGCACGACTTAAGATAACTCTTGAGGTGAGCCTCATCAAACGTGTAATACCCATGTGAGGAAGTTGGATGGCAACCGAAAGGAGCTTCAACTACTGCCGAGATCAGAAATCCCGGCACATTTACTTTGGTGGACCCATATTTTTCAGCTAGGTTGGGTACAATCGTTTCCACCTGCAAAATCACAACATCTGAAGCAAAAATCATTTGCCGATCAGTAAACTCGCTGCCCTTAAATATCGCGTTCCCATAAGGATCAGCTTCCTGGCAGTGGATCAAAGCGACACTTGGTTTAATTGGGGCAGCTGTCATCACTTCTTCACCAGTATAAGGATCCGTAGTAAACCGATATAAATCAGGATTAACCTTGGGGATATCCGTCAATTCTAACCCTTTAGGATAGGGAATAAAGGGAAGGCCGCCTGCCCCTGCTTGTAAACCATAGACCAAAAATGGTTCATCCGCTTCCAGCAGCTTTATCGTCTTTTTTTCTACTGCCTTGCGAAAATTTGGGGCTAAACCTAAGTGTTCAAAGCCGACGTAGGCAGTCAAAATTTCTTCCACAAGTCCACTGCCAATCATTAAATCGGCATTAATACAAGCCGAAGGACTGGTTACCAGCCGTTTGACTTTCTTTTGCTGACGGATCACTTCCCTAATCAAGGCCATCGGATTGTTATGCATGTGCATACCACCAACTGCAAGCGTGTCACAGGTATCTGGCATAAAACGTTGGATTGCCTGACTCACAGGCATTACCTTACTAGTGCGCTCCATCTTCTCACTCCCCTCTATTTGATTATTTTAGATGCTGACTAGTATAAAGAAAACGCAAGCGCTTTGGTTAAAACAAATGCCGCCTGTAGTGCCTCTGTAGGGCAAAGCGGAAAACATTCTTTGCAGTCCCAGCACTCCTTGGAAGCTATCTCCGGAATGAAGCTGATCTCTCGCCTTGTTCCTCTGTCAATAAATCCAATAGCATTTTTCTTTTTGACCTCAGCACAGTATCTGACACATAGGCCACAATGAATGCAAAATGAGGGTTCTTTTTCAAAACGGTCTTTGTCTGCTCCATACTCTTTAGCCAAATCTTGCAATTCGAAGGCATCCGGAGCATGAGACAGCAATAACTCCAAGATCATTTTGCGAATTCTATCGACCTTCTGCGACCTAGTTCTAACGACCAAATCTTTTTCCACCGGGTAAAGGCAGGAAGCAACGAGTTTTGTCCAACCGCGAACTTCTGCTTCGACTGTGCAAAAGCGGCAACCCCCATAAGGTTCCAATTTCTCGTGGTGACAAAGTGTCGGAATCGATATTCCCGCCTTTTGTGCTGCTTCTAAAACAGTCATCCCTTGGCTTGCTACGACTACTCTTCCATCAATCTGAAAAATAATTTCACTCATTTTTCTTTGCTCCCTCTGACTATAGTTCTCGCTTCTTCGGGGATTGGCGGTGGAACAGGCTCGCCGGAAATCTTCCTTACCGAACGAAAACGAGGAGGGCAAACTTCGAAACAAGTTCCGCACTTTGTGCATTTCTCTTGGTCAATGACATGGACTAGGTTCTTACCTCCCACAATCGCCTCTGAAGGACATTTCCTGGAGCAAATCATACAGCCCTGACACCTATCCGAGTCAATATAGAAGGCGATCAGCTCCTTACAGGAAAGAGCCGGGCACCTCTTTTCTTGAATGTGTGCCTCATACTCATCTCTAAAGTATTTTAGCGTGCTTAGAAACGAGTTGGGGGAACTCCTGCCTAACTCACAAAGGGCTGCTTCACGGGCAACCTCGGCCAACTCCTCCAAAAGCTCGAGGTCACCCTCTCTTCCCTTTCCTTGAGTGATATTAGTAAGAATCTTAAGCATCTGTCTGATGCCTTCACGACATGGGACACATTTACCACACGATTCATCCGTGAGGAATTCAAGGAAGTACCTGGCGATATCAACCATACAGGTATCTTCATCCAGGATAATCATTCCGCCTGACCCCATCATTGAACCGGCCTTCTTGAGTTCATCGAAACCCACTTCAAGATCTAGCAGATCCTCAGGGAGACACCCGCCGGACGGACCCCCGGTCTGCACTGCTTTGAACCTCTTACCGCCAGGGATACCACCGCCTATCTTGTAAATAATATCCCTGAGGGTCATGCCCATGGGTACTTCCACAAGACCGGTATTGTTGATCTTCCCTACTAAGGAGAAAATCTTAGTGCCCTTACTTCTTTCCGTCCCTATCTGTGTAAACCAGTCAGCACCTCTATTAATGATCAGCGACACATTTGCCCAGGTCTCAACATTATTCAAGACAGTGGGTCTATCCCAAAGACCTTTTATGTTGGAGCGAATATACTTTGGTCTGGGCTCTCCTGCCCGGCCTTCCAAGGCAGTCATCAAGGCCGTGGACTCACCACAGACGAAAGCGCCAGCTCCCTGATGCACTTTAACCGTGAAATCAAAGTTTGAACCAAGAATATTCTTCCCAAGGAGACCATACTCCTCAGCTTGCTTAATCGCGAGGGTCACATTTTCTACTGCTAAGGGGTATTCCTGTCGTACGTAAATATAGCCTTCGTGAGAGCCGACGGCATAAGCCCCAATCATAAGCCCTTCTAGAACAGAGTGGGGGTTTCCCTCAAGTAAAGCTCTATCCATAAAGGCTCCTGGATCCCCTTCGTCTGCATTGACTATCACATACTTTACTTCTCCGGGAGCATTGCGAGTTCCCTCCCACTTGCTCCCTGTGGGAAAGCCAGCACCGCCCCTTCCTCTCAGGTTGGATTTTTTGACTTCCTCCACTACTTGCTCCGAGGTCATTTGGAAAAGCACTTTGTCTAACGCGGAATAACCACCAATCGCTAAATAGTCATCAAGGCTCTTAGGATCAAGTTTGATGTTACTGCCAAGTATGATTCGTTCCTGATTCTTATAAAAGGGAATATCGAATTCTCGGGTTGCTTTTTCGCCTGTAGCTGAGTCAACATAGAGCAGACGATCGACGACCTTCTTCTCTTTTATAGTCTGAGAGACAATTTCCAGAACATCTTCAGGCTTTACCTTCAGGTAGCATATCTCCTCAGGATAAATAACCACAACGGGTCCTCTCTCACAAAATCCAGGGCACCCGGTTCCTTTTGTAGTTACTTCAGCATTTAAGCCTTGTTTTTCAATCTCTGCTTTAAAGGCGGCGATGACTTCACCTGCGCCGGAAGCAATACAACTGGCGCCGGCACATACTGAAATGCAAGCTTTATTGGGGTCTCTTCCCGCCAATATGCCCTTCCTGAGTTCTTCCAATTCCGTGGACGAATTTATTCGCGCCATAATTTCACCCTAATCATAGTTTTTTTAGAACGTCTGCGATCATGGCAGGCGCCATATTACCATGAGTCTTCCCGTCGATTTCCATCACCGGTCCTAAAGCACAACAACCGAGGCAATTAACCGTCTCAAGGCTAAACTTCAAATCCAAATCCGTTTCGCCAGGTTTAATTCCAGTTAGGTCTTGTACTGTGTCGAGGACACGCCTCGCCCCACGAACATGACAAGCGGTACCCTGACAAATGTGAATTTCATGTTGTCCTTTAGGAACTAAACTAAAGGCTGTATAAAAGGTAGCAATATGCAGTATCCGGGTTAAAGGAACTTGCAGTCGTTCAGCTACCCGCTCTAATGCTTCCTTAGGAAGCCAGTGATTCTCGCTCTGAATCTCCAATAATATCTGAATTAGTGAACTGGCCTCACACTCATGTTTATCAATAATTTGATCGACTCTATCCTTATCCATAGCTACACCTCAGTCCTAATCTCCTTTTTTCCTCTAGGCCACCGCCTGCACATTCACCTTATGCGAGAGCATAGCATTTCCGGCCTTCATCGTACCTGACGAATCTTTGCCTTGAAGAACTATTAAGGTGCCTTGATACTTCAGACGGAGTCAACCCTATAAGCTTAGCGATCTCTCCGGTTGTAAGGGGTCCTTCTTGCAGTAGTGAGATAATCTGGCTTATTGCCAATTTTTCTCCAACCGTTTCATCAAACAACCTATTAAACTCGACACTAGTGAAAAAATTAAGAATCTCTTCCTCCGATTTAACAGGTACTCTCAGTCTCTCTCTTTCCACCAGCCTAATGTAAGGGACTAGGTTTGTAACAGCTTCAAGTTTAGACTTTAATGCCTTTTCGTCTATTCCTTCACCTTTGCCAAGAGGGCCTAACTCCTTCACCTTTTTGCCAAACTCATTCATAACTTCGGCAAAAAGAGTTCCATCGCCGGCAGACATAGTTTCAATTCTTAACCTTTCTGGGTTCAGCCCAAGGTGCTCCATTATTTTCTGACATAGAAGTACCATGTTTAGGGCGTGATAATTTCCGTGGGTACCAAAATTACATTCATTGTAACGGCAGCCACCTATAAACACTCCATCCATTCCATTGGAGAAGGCCCTGAGTACAAAGGATAAGTCGACTCTACCAGAACACATGACTCGAATAAGCCTGCTTTCAGTTGTATATTGTAATCTGGACACGCCAGCCAGGTCCGCCGACCCGTATACTCAAAAATTACATACAAAACCTAATATTCTGGGTTTAAATTTAAGTCCTGTACTCATTCGTTTTCACCTCCCTACTTAGTAATCCAATCTTTATTGATATCGGACTTCTACAAGCCTGAAGCCGCGTCAATTTGACTCAAGAGCTCTTGATCGGTGAAGTGCTTTAGTGAAATCGCCCCTGTTGGACACTTCGTATTGCAAAGTCCATCTCCTTTGCAGAGAGCAGGATTAATCCCGGCTTTCCTGCCTTGTGGTGTGTCATGAAATTGTATAGCCCCATATGTACAGGCTGTGATACATGCCCCACACGAAATGCAGTTACTTTCATTCACCACACAAACAGAGCCAGACGCCAAGACAGTTTCATGAGAGAGAAGAGTAATGGCTCGCCCGGCAGCTCCATAAGCCTGGCTAACCGTTTCTGATATAAACTTGGGATAGTGAGCCATTCCGCAAAGGTAAACGCCATCGACAGCAAACTCGACAGGCCTTAATTTAACATGGGCTTCTTTGAAGAAACCATCAGCATTGTTCGTTAAATTGAATAACTTAGCTGCTTCCTGACTTCCCGCTGACGGAATAAGGGCGGCGGCTAAAACGAGTGCCTCAGCATCTATTTCAAGTTTCTTACCTAAAATAGGATCGGTCACAGTAACCCTTAAGACAGGACGACCCTCCTCCTCAACTGCTTCCACCTGAGGTTTATCCTGTGGCTCATAGCGTATGAACCTTACATCCTTACTTGCCGCTTCCCGGTAATAATCCTCTTTGAACCCATACGTTCTCATATCACGGAAGAGAATGTAGACATCCATCTGAGGGTTTAGCTCTTTTAGTTTCAAGGAGTTCTTGATTGACTCGCTGCAACATATCCGGCTGCAGTAATTTCTGTCTTCATTTCTGCACCCTACGCATTGGATCATCACTAAGCTCTCGGAGGTAAGCAGCCTTTCATCTCCTTTAGCAATTTGCTCCTCTAACTCCAGGTGAGTCATTACCCTATCATCTTCTCCATAAAGATACTCGGTGGGTTGGTATACTTCAGCACCTGTAGCTAGAATAGCTGCTCCATGTTTTATCTCTGCGACTCTTCCTTCAGACTTCACCTTAGTTACGAAATTTCCAACGTAGCCATCTGTCTCTGTGATAGCAGCATCAGTATAAACATGGATTAAGGGGTGTTGATAAACCTGGCGTATGACATCACGTAAATACGCTTGAACATCCAGCCCTTCTAAGGTGTAATGTATTCTGCGAGCCATCCCCCCCAAGTCTGTATCCTTTTCCACCAGATAAACCTCATGTCCCTGCTTGGCTACACTCAGAGCGCTGGTCAGGCCGGCCAATCCGCCTCCGACTACTAAGGCGGTCTTGTTGACTTGAAGTTCGAAATCCTGCAAAGGATCCAAATGGCAAGCCCTAGCTACCGACATCCGGATTATATCCTTGGCCTTTTGGGTGGCCTCTTCCTTTTCTTTGGCGTGGACCCAAGAGCAATGTTCTCTAATATTCGCCATATCTAAATAGTATTGATTAATTCCCGCCTCTCGAAGGGTGTCCCGGAATAACGGTTCAAGTGTCCTAGGAGAGCAGGCAGCGATAACCAATCGATTAAGCCCTTTTTCCTTGACCATGTCTGATATTTCTTTGGCAGAATTAGTGGCACATGAAAAGAGCTGTTCCTGAGCGTAGACAACATTAGGTAAGCTTAAGGCATATTCGACGGTAGAAGGAACACTGACTATCCTTGAGATATTAGCCCCGCAATGACACACAAAGACTCCTATTTTGGGTTCCTCTTGGGAGACATCCCTTTCCGGCGGATAGATCCTTTCTTGGGACAGTTTTCCTCGCCTGTAGTCAAGGAGTTCACCACATTGAGAGCCGGCACCGCTGGCGGTATAAACCGACTCCGGAATATCTGAAGGACCCTGAAAGGCTCCGCTTACAAAAATTCCAGGCCTAGTGGCCTCCATAGGATTGGAAGGAATTGTTTTACAGAATCCATGAGAATTAAGCTCGATGCCAAACTTTGTTGCTAAACTCTTCGCCTCAGCAGGAGGGTTCAAGCCAACGGATAGTACCACCATATCGAATTCTTCTTCTTTTACTCCATCCTCTGGAGTAGAATATCTGATCGTGACATTCTTACTTTCTGGGATCTCTTTTCCTATAGATACGTAACTTCTGATAAATCGCACTCCGGGTAGTGTCTCGGTTCTTTGGTAAAAACGCTCGAAATCCTTGTTATAGGAACGAATGTCGTTATGGAATATAGTGCACTCGACCTCTGCATCATGCTCTTTTGTGAGGATCACCTGTTTCTGAGCATAAGTGCAACATACGGCAGAACAATAGCTATTACCGCCCTCTGGGTTAACCTGTCTGGAACCGACACATTGAATCCAGGCTATTTTATGGGGATGCTTCTTATCAGAAGCGCGCAGTATCTCACCTTCGTAGGCCCCGGAGGGACTTAATAGGCGTTCATAATCAAGACTGGTTACCACGTTCTCAAACTTTCCATAGCCATAGTCGTTCCGGAGCTTTGGATCAAATGGCTCAAACCCCGGAGACAAAACTATTGCCCCTACATTGACTTCTACCCGCTCCGGCGTTTGATTAAAATCTATCGCGCCAGTTTTACAGACTGCTTGGCAAATACTACATTTCTTTTCTTTAAGGTAAAGGCAACTTTCATCAATATACGTGGCCAGAGGAATTGCTTGAGCGAAGTAGATATGGATGGCTTTATTTTGCGATAGTTCCTGATTAAATTGATCAGGGTACTTGACCGGGCAGTATTCTACACAGGTGGTACAGCCCGTGCATTTGCTCTCGTCAACATATTTGGGCTTTTTAATCAAGGTTACCTTGAAGTTTCCTGCTTCCCCTGCTACACTATCAACTTCAGTATAGGTCAGGACTTCAATATTTGGCTGCCGGTCGACCTCGACCAGTTTGGGGTTGAGTATTCAACTAGAGCAGTCATTGGTGGGGAAAGTCTTGTCGAGCTGGGCCATATGTCCTCCAATGCTCGGTGCTTTGTCAACCAGGTAAACTTTATAACCCGCCGTAGCCAGATCAAGAGAGGCCTGAATACCGCTGATCCCTCCGCCGACAACCATTACGTCCCCAAAATTACTGTCTCCAACACTATTGCAAAGTTGTTGAATTTCTTCTTTAAGCAATCGTTCTTTTTCCACTTTCTATCACCTCCGCGGTTTTCATTTGACCGTACTGTCCGGGTTGGGCCGATCCTGTCTCAATATCTTGTTTAATCTGAGATTGGATTAAAAACAAATCCCTAACTAGCGACGATTAGTGCATAATTTAATATCTAGGTAGTTTAATCTGTTCATCATAATATTCGACTAAACCAATTTCCTTCATGCGGTCATTTATATATCTCCAGCGTTCCCTTAAACGACCGGTAAACTGTTTTTCACAAGGATATTCATTACACTGAAAGCAATAATCCACGTTCTTCTCTTTATGGCAGGTTTTAGCTGAACAAGTCGTTATCGGACATTGTATATTTTCCCCTCTGCACCCGCTACATGAGCCATTGGAAAAAGAGGTCAGAATTTCTTCAAACTGAGAATAACCGTTAAAAATAGGTTCTTTCTCTGTTTTCATTTTCACTACAGGTCTATAATTACCGAGTAGTTGAGCAAGCCTTGTACTTAATTGTTTGATTTCCCCGTGTTCATAATCGGCACATCTCTTACAATCAAGACCACAGGGAGAAAGATGTTTTAATTCAATCTGCACAATCGCTTCTTGCATATTTAGCTTCTTCGTCATCTAAATTACTTCCTGGAGGATCTCTGTGATGTCCTTAACCTCTATGACATCATCATAGTTCAGGACTAACCTGCTATCCTCAAAATTAGTGATGCAATAGGGGCAGGAAGTAACCAGCACCTCAGCCCCAACCCCAAGCGCTTGATCTAATCTGAGGTTGGCGAATCTGTCAGACTTTTGAGTTTCTATCCAAATTCTTCCTCCCCCCATTCCACAACAGAGACTATCTTCCCGCGCCTCATCCATCTCGTTCAGTTCCAAACCAGGTATCTTCTTTAAGATCCCTCGCGGTTCGTCATATATGCCATTATGTCGACCCAGGTAACATGGGTCATGATACGTTACTTTCTTCTCATACTCCTTGCTAATCTGAAGCCTTCCCTCATTAATAAGCTCAAATAAGTACTGGGTAATATGAACCACCTCAAAGTTTACCTTGAATTCAGGATACTCGTTCTTAAAGGTGTGGTAGCAATGAGGGGAATTAACAACGATTTTTTCGACTCCGTTTTCAATCCAAGTTTTGATATTTTCCCTAGCCAGGCGTTTGAATAATTCCTCATTACCTGTCTTGCGGATGCTTTCTCCACAGCAATTCTCCTTGGTACCCAGAATCCCGAAATCTACCCCTGCCTTATTGAGGATTTTGACTGTGGCAGCAGCTACCTTCTTTAATCTCGAGTCATAGCTGAGGTAACAACCGGGGAAATATAAGACTTCCATCCCTTCCACGAATGGCTTTACAGAAAGACCCGCTGCCCAATCTGCCCTCTTTGATCGTTCTTCACCGAAGGGGTTACCTTCTGCAAGAAGACCTGAGCTTGCGGCGCGGACTGGTTTGACGGCTTCAGGAAAAACACCATATCCCGTGGCGAACCTGCGCAGGGCGATCATGTCTTGGATCTGCTTTACGTCCCTAGGGCATCTTTGAGCGCACTTTCCGCAGGTAGTGCACCGCCAGATCTCTTCATTTTCTATCTCAGTCAAGCCGAAGGTTGCCTCTCGAATTAGCTTGCGCATACTGAACGTTCTAACTCTATTCCAAGGACAAACAGTATCACATTTCCCACATTGATAGCAGAATTTGACGGCGTCTGCACCGCTCTCTTTTATTTCATCAATTGCCTCTTTTAAGGGGGCTACAGTCTCCACGAGTTTAATCTCCTCCTTTCAGATTAAAGTTTTTAACCCTTCTGTGACATTCGGGCAACGCTATCCACTAGCTGCTGTAATCCATGTTTGTCGACCAATGATTTCAAGCCCAGCTCCATATCGCCCAGCGTCACTTCTTCTTCGACTTCCTCTTCCCTTTCTTCGTAAGTCAGGGCTTCAGCTAAGCACCACTGAACACACATGGGCTCTTTTAGTGACGGATCATCTTCACACATATCGCATTTGAGAGGAAGCCCAGAATCGGGTTCTTTGAAAACGTCCCTCGATGGGCAGGAAGCCCTACAGAAGCCACACTCGTCGTATTCCTTTCCGTCAATCACATATTTGTCTCTGCCCATACATTCGGATGCCGTATACTCCCCTGCATATACAGGAACAAATACGTCTCTGATTGGATCACGTATCAGCCGAATACGTGCCCTCGCTGGATTATTGCTACTATATTTTGGTGCAGCGTGAAAGGAAGCGCAGATTACCTCACATGCCCGACAGCCATTGCATTTATCAACATCAATCTTGATTGTCTTAACTTTCTTTTTAACTTTCATCGTTTAGAATCCCTCTCTGTTCTAAGTCTTTACTAACGTAATCCATACCCAATTCATGTAAAGACTCTCTAGTAGGAATACCCTGATTATTCCACCCCTTAAATTTGTAATATTCATCTAGTAGCGTAGCTTCAAGTTCAGGAAATCGTTTCCTCCAATGGTCCTCCGGGGGACGTTCATCATCTCTTGTTAAGCCTCTTCTTACATTAAAGGCTCTAATTAAAGTTCGATTCCTTTTGGCAGCTTGCTTTAGGCCGACTTCATCCATATCAATCCCTGTTGCTGACGAGATTACTGTCGGATAATTGTGCAAATGATACGCAGGCTTCAGGGGAAATGATCCCAAACCGGCGCACATTCCAACGGCGTCATCAATGTAGTGCATCTGCTCCATCCAGTCAACGATTTCACAAGACGCTTCAACGGTTGGGTAATATGGATTTGAGTTTTCTCCGCGTAGTTCCCAGTCCAGAAAATATTGCTTAAACTTTTCAGCAGGAACATGGATCCAATCCTTTACAAACTCTTCTCTTGACTCCTTCGTAGGAAAAGGCGCCTGGGGGAACTGCCCTTCAATTTGGGTGATGTTTATCTTCTCACCAGTACAATACATAAGGAAATAAACGGGATTCATCATGCCAAGCTTGAGAGGCAGCTGCTCATGTTTCTTAATGTTATTATGAGCATAGGCTTCTGCGCCTTTACCAATCTTTTTGGCAGCCCAATAAGTACCATCGGCTAAAATATCTCCTATACCTTCTCGCCGAACAATTCTTTCAAGTAGCCAGAAAAATCTCCCTTCAGGATCTGACGGCATTCCCGGCATATCCTCGTCAGTCAAAATGCCGGCTTCATAAAGTTCAAGGGCGAAGGCAATAGTTTGCGGAGTTGTGAATCCGTCCACTCCATAGGCCTGAGCTTTAGAATTGATTCTAAAACCAAAATCCAGGTCTGTCATGGATGCCATGGTATACGTAAGTTTCGAGTAACATTTCATCATGTATTTTGGAATTCCTGGGTAGGCAACTGATGCCCCGCATGACATCGGGCAGTTATAGCAACTTAAAAACCGCTGTCGCGCATTTTCTGAAGACTCCGTCCACTTTGTTTCGACTTCCTCGGTCCAGAAATCTTTCCTCCGATGGCGAGCATTTCCCCAAGCGAAATTGGTGGTGTGCCACTCCTCATCATGGATTCTCATCTCTTGCGGTGACCCAAGCCCGGCCAAAATGGGCGGTACCATCCCAAGTGGATTTTCTCCTCGGACTTGGATATATTTCAGGACTTCGTTGCATTGCTCCATAAATTCAGCCGATCTAGCGATATTGACGTCCTTTGTTCCTCGAACAGCTATCGCCTTTAACCTTTTGCTTCCCATAACGCCGCCTACTCCTAATCGGCTGCAACTGGACCTACCCTGCTCGATGGAAGCATAAAAGACCCTATTTTCACCAGCTAGGCCAATAGAAGCAACATGGGCGTTCGGTTCCTTCAACTCCTGTCGAATAAGATCTGCAGTTTCATTAGTACCCATCCCCTTGAGATGACTGGCATCACGAATTTCTACTTTGTCATTGTGTATCCACAAATAAACCAGATCAGGGGACTGTCCGCGAATGATCACTTTGTCATAACCGGCATGCTTCAATTCTGGTGCAAAAAATCCGCCCATCATTGAATATGCCATTAAATTAGTTTGTGGAGAAATGGTAGAAACAATGGTACGATTTGCACCGGGAGCAGGGGTGCCAGTCAAGAGACCAGCGCTAAATATCAGGAGATTATCAGGAGAAAAGGGGTCAACTTCAGGAGTAACCCTATCCCATAATATCTTGGCGTTAGTACCTAGCCCCCCAAGATGAAGTTCCGTTAATCTCGGGTCAGTTTCTACTCTTTCAATATTTCCTCGGGATAAATCAATTTCTAAGTTATACCCTGTCTCTGCGTATCTCATTTTTCAACCCCTCTTGGAATGTTTTTAATGTAAATAATCGCTCACTAAAACCATTGTCATCAAGAAACTTAGATTACTTCTCCAGGGGAGGTGCCATAACTTCTTCAAAGAATTCCGTGGTATATGGCTTGCATTCCACCTGCAACTGACGATACTTAATAAAGTCAATAGTGTCTTTGCCGGTTGCTTTCTTGTTGTTGAAAGCGTTGAAGCCCATATACGCCTCGCTTTGCATGTTGGCAACCAACCAGTGACGGTTCAGTAGTTTTGCTTGATCCCAGAAGAATTTCTTCTTGGCGCGGACACCGTCAATGGACATCATCAGGCAGTTGGGGAACAAGTTGGTAAATACATAGAGAATCCTATCAATTTCTTTATCCAACAGGGTAAAGTCTGTAGTGGCTTCACTGATTATTTTTTTAGCCTCTGCAGCAGCTTCTCCTGTTTTAAAGTCCCCGTAAACAATCTCCCCGTCCTCAACATAATTTTCGGTTTTAATCAATGGGTTGCGGATAAACTTGCCGTCTACTTTCAAGACGGGAATTACTTTGCTGATCATGCCCATTCGATGCACTTTATAAGCGCTCCACATTTCGCAGGAAATGCAGTTCCACATAGCCTGCTCAATGGTTAAGAATTCGGGGAGGAAGTCTGTGGCACCGCCAACTGGAGCAGATCCGTGTTTCGGGCCTGCCTGCCCAAAAATTGCGAGGTCGGAAGCGATCGTGAGGTCGCAAGCCAGACCAATCTCCTGACCACCGGCAACCCTCATGCCGTTTACCCTACAGATAACTGGCTTTTTGCAATTGAGGAGACCATCGACCATCGCGTTGAAGAGATCCATGTAAGAGCCGTACTCTGTCCCATTCATGCTATAATACTCGGAATATTCCTTGGTGTTACCGCCTGTGCAAAATGCCTTGTCTCCTACAGCAGTAAAGACAACAGCGACAACGGAGCGATCAGTCGATGCTTTTTGCATTCCGGCGATAACTCCTTTAACCATTTCCGTGGTGTAGGAATTAAATTGTGAGGGGTTGTTCAGGGTTACCCAGGCTGAAGTAAGGCCCGGTACGATGTTTCCTTTGGGGTCAATAATGGGCTTTGTCTCATATATTACACTAGGTGCTTCCGTTCCAAAGTGCTCATTTCCATATAACTCATGATTTTTTATATCTGTTTGACGGGGCCATCTGTTTAAACTATTTAAGTCCATAATTTTATTTACCTCCTTAATATAGGTAGAATTTATCTTCCAACTTTTAACGACATCCTCCGCTTAAGAATCAATTAAACTATAGCTTTTCTTCCTCCTTTTCAATCAGATAATATTAGTAAACCCATTGATATCACCGGGACACATCTTCCTTTCTTTTTTTGAATATTTCCAATATTGACTATCTTTAATGCAAGTATCATGCCATTTTACTTGCTCTCGAACCAATTGAGTATTGATCAGTCGAAATTGATAGTCAAACCGTCCAAAATCCATAATCAACGGTTAGCATCGTCAACATGTCTAAGATAAGAGAATGCTAGACTCCACCTGCAAATTGCAGTATAATTATCATTTTCTATAAAGAAAACTTGGCTGGCGCCAAGCCTTGCGAAGGCGGCCGCCTTAGTTGCTCTTATGCTTCCAGAAAGTTTATAACGAAGTTAAACTTTCTGACTAGTATAAAAAAATCCATAAGACTCGCAATTGAACAACCGAGTCATATCTGCATCACACCGATGCTTATATGACTCGTTTGTTTGTTAGGCGACTCGACGTCTGCCCGTCGAAAAAGAACCATTCTTCTAACGATCTCAGGCTACAGTCTCCACAATCTCTAATGCCCTTCTTTCTCTTTCATACTAAAGTGATGACCCTTTCTGTGACATTCGGGCGATGCTATCCACTAGCTTCTGAAATCCATATTTGTCTACCAATGATTCCAATCCTATCTCAATCTCGTCCAGCCTGACTTCTTCTTCGACTTCCTCTTCTCTTTCTTCGTAAATCAAGACCTCATTGTAACACCACTGAACACACAAGGGCGGTTGTCCGGGATCGTTTTCTTCACACATATCGCACTTTATCGGAAGGCCAGAATCAGGCTCTTTGAATCTGTCTCTGGCTGGGCAAGAAGCTCTGCAAAACGTGCAATCATCATATTCTTTTCCGTCAATCACATACTTTCCTCTGCCCATGCATTCGGCTGGAGTATACTCTCCCGCGAACACCGGAAGCCATATGTCTGTCATTGGGTCAAGAATCACCTGAATACGAGACCTTGCCGGATTAATACTGCTATATTTCGGTGTGGCGTGAAAGTTGGAGCAGATTATCTCACATGACCGGCAACCATTGCACTTATCTGCATTAACTTTAATTGACTTAATCTTCTTCTTAATTTTGGCCATCTTTTAAAATCCCCCTCCTCTCTAAATCTTCTGCCACATAATCTAAATCTAATTCCAGTAATTTTTCTTTAGTGGGGATACCTTCCATGTTCCATCCCTTATATTTGTAATACGTATCTAGAAGTTGTTCTTCGAGCTCTGGGAATCTCTTTTTCCAGTGATCTTGAGGCGGCTTCTCATCAGCTCTCCTCATGCCTTTTAATACGTTATAGGCTCTGTGTAAATTTCGGCTTCGATTGACTATTTTCTTTAGGCCGACTTGATCTATATCCAACCCGGTTGCAGAAGAAACTAAAAGATGATAATTATGTGTATGGTACGGTGGCTTCAGGCAAAATGACCCCATACCGCAGCATAACCCGAGGGCATCATCAATGTTGTGTATCTCCTCCATCCAATCCACGATTTCACTGCACATATCGGGAGTTGGGTAATATGGGTTCGAGTTTTCTCCCCGTGGTTCCCAGTCCAGAAAGTATTGTTTAAAATGATCATCCGGAAGCTGGGGCCAATCCTTTACAAACTCTTCTCTCATCTCTTTCGTTGGAAAAGGTGCCTGGGGCCAATTCCCTTCAATTTGGGTAATGCTTATCTTCTCGTTAGTAGAATACATCAGGAAATAAAGGGGATCCATCATGCCCAGTTTAAGAGGGAGTTGCTCATGTTTCTTAATAGTATTATGATCAAATGCCTCTGCACCCTTGCCAATCCTGCGGGCCGCCCAATAAGTGCCGTCGGCAAGAATATCTCCGATTCCTTCCCGCCGAACTACTCTGTCAAGCAACCAGTTAAATCTCCCCTCTTTATCGGGCGGACATCCCTCGAAGTCCTTGTCAGTCAGAATTCCAGCTTCATAGAGTTCAACAGCGAAGGCCAAAATTTGCGGGGTTGAGAATCCGTCCACTCCATACTCCGTAGCACGCTGAGCAATTCTAAAGTTAAACTCCAGGTTGTCTACATAAGCGGCCATTGAATAAGTAAGCTTCGTAAAGCATTTCTGCTTAAATCTGGGAACATCTTTATAGGAAATTAAAGCCCCACACTGTTGCGGACAGTTAAAGCAACTAATATACCGCTTGATCGCTGCCCTTTGAGTACTCGACCAGGATTGATTGATCTCATCGGTCCAGAAATCTCTTCTCCGAGTACGGGCATTTCCCCATGAAAAATTCTCGGTGTGCCACTTTTCATCAGTGTGTTTCATCTCCTGTGGCGAACCAATCCCGGATAAAATGGTCATTACTCCCTTAAGGGGATTTTCATTTCTGAACTTTATATATTCCCCCACTTTGTTCACATGCTTTATAAATTCTTCCCCTCGGGCAAGATTGATGTCCTTTGTTCCACGAACAACGACAGCCTTGATGTTTTTGTCTCCCATAACAGCGCCTCCTCCGAGCCTGCTGGCACTCGACCTGCCCTGCTCGATGGAAGCTGTAAAGACCCGATTTTCGCCGGCCAGGCCGATTGCAGCTATCGAGACTTTCGGCTCATTCAGCTCTTTCTTTAAAATGTCTCTAATTTCAACAGTGCCCATACCCTTCAAATGAGAGGCATCACGTATTTCTACCTTGTCATTGTTGATATATATATAAACCAGCTTCGGAGACTTGTTGCGAAAGATCACTCTATCATACCCGGCGTACTTCAATTCCGCCGCCCAAAACCCTCCCATCATTGGATATGCCAGTAACTCCGTCTGAGGAGATATTGTCGTAACACAAGTACGATTAAAACTGAAAGCAGGTGTGCCGCATAATAGGCCGCTGCTAAATATTAGTAGGTTCTCAGGATCAAATGCCTTAGTTTCAGGGGGAACCCTATCCCAAAATAACTTGACGTTATAACCAAGCCCACCAAGATGAAGTTCGGTTAATTTCGGGTCAGTTTCTACCTTTTCAATGTTTCCAGTCGCTAAATCAATTTCCAAATTATAGCCTGTCTCTGCGCACCTCATTTTTCATCCCCTCTATCCTTCAAAATATCAAGCTTTTTCATCCACTCGTGAGATTCATACGTCTACTAAATGGGAGTACCCATCCTAGGAATCTGTACATCTTCTCCCTTTTTTAATTTGTTTAATTTAATTTAATTTAATTTGTTTTAGATTGATTTAATTAGTTTTAGTTTGTTTTGGTTTTATTTACCTTGCAAATGTCATGCCATTTTTATAACTCTCAAACCATTTGAGTATTAACTAGTTGAAAATTATGGTTAACTGCCAAAAACCAATAGTTAACGTTTTAGGGCGGTGGTTATTTAAACTATTAAAATAAGAGCATGAATGAACAACACGGCAAAATTGCTGTGGTGTTCATTCATGCTCTACAAAAAGCTACTTACTCATAGCTTGAACCGAGTCATTCCAGCATCATTTTAATGCATATATAACTCGATTTTTGAACTTTTCTCTTAAATGAAATCATACATGTTCTATCGTCCAACAGAAGCTTCAGCATCGGCTCGTCGAAAACGAGCCATTCTTCGAACGATCGTAGATTGATTTACTCCCAAGGCTGCGGCTGCTTTATAAGTACTACCATATTTTTCTAGGGCTTTGTCAATTAAGTGTCGTTCTACTTCATCTACAGCTTCTTTCAAGGGCATTAAGGAATTGACTGATATTCCTCCTAATTTGATAGCACTACGATTAAAAGGTGGAGGCAACTGGGATACCAGAATTAATTCTCCAGCTGAAACAACCATCAAACGTTCAACCATATTTTCTAGTTCTCGAACATTACCTGGCCAATCATACTCCAGAAAAGCTTCTATTACTTCGGGAGAGAAATCTCGCTGAAAACCGTACTTCTTACTGAATTTATCTCGAAAATGATAAATAAGAGGAATGACATCATCATGTCGTTCACGCAAAGGGGGAATTAAAATCGGAACCACATTTAATCGAAAGTACAGATCTTCTCTAAATTGACCCGCCCTAGTCATCTCTTCAAGATTTTTGTGGGTTGCCGCAATAATTCGCACATTAACTTGGCGTGGCTTTGCTCCTCCAACAGGAACAACCTCCCGTTCTTGCAGTACCCTTAAAAGTTTAGACTGAAGATTAAGGGGAAAATCACCAATTTCGTCAAGCAAAAGTGTCCCATTATGAGCCAGCTCGAACATGCCCATCTTGCCTTCTCGACGGGCTCCAGTAAAAGCTCCCGACTCATATCCAAAAAGTTCTGATTCTAACAAATTTTCAGGAATAGCCCCGCAATTAAGTTTAATAAAAGGGCCTTCAGCGCGGTTACTTTGAGTATGAAGGAGTTTTCCTATACCCTCCTTGCCCACTCCAGATTCCCCGAATAAAAGTACAGTAGAATCAACCTTAGCTACTCGCCTAACTAATTCAAAGACACGTTCCATCTCGGGACCAGTACCAATCATTCCTCCAGTATCCTGATGATCCCGCAGTTCTGATAGTTGCTGGTGATATTTCTCGCTTAAACGTTTGGCGTCAATCACTTCCTGCCGAAGTTGATTAAGACTGGTCATATCCCTAAGGTTTATTACAACCCTCAGAAGCTTTCCTTGCTCATCAAAAACAGGGCTGCCCGTGACAAGAATACTATGATTATGCTTATTCTCCATAATAGTTACTGGTTTTCTGCGTCGAAGAACCAATTCTACTAACGAATGAGCATAAATAACCTCTTCAATTTCCTGAATTCCTCTTCCAATCAAATCTTGGGTATTACATAATGCCATTTTTTTAAAGGTCTGATTAACTCTAAGGATAATGCCAGCCGAATCTGTAACAAATAGACCATCTGAGGAGGACTGGATAATAGAATCAAGTTCAGTATTAAGTTCCTTGACTGTGGCCAATTCCAAGGATACCGATTCAATTTCGGATATATCCTGAAATACGGCAACGGCCCCAGTAATCCGCCCGTCCTGAATTACTGGATCTCTATTCATGATATAAGTCCCCCGACCCACTCGTAACTTTTGGGAATACTCCGATTTCCCCGTTTCTAAAGTCTCCATTAGTCCAAGAGGTACTAAGGCATCTAAAACATGCCGACCGATGGCTCTTTCACGAGAAAGCTTAGTAAATCGTTCGGCAGCTCTATTGAATGAAGTAATTATACCATCGCTATTGATAACGACAATACCGTTATGAGCAGAACTTAGTACCGCTTCCAATTCTTTAACCTGGAATTCCACTTCTTGATATAAAGCAACCGCCAAATCTGATCGGTTTAAAACTCCCACGATCTGCCCATCCTCTTCAATGACCACTGCCAAGTCAAATTGATATGCCCAAGCTTCCCCCAGACGCAAAGAGGGTTTAATAACCACTGGATCGCGCTCTAGTGCTTCCAAACAGCTCAACTTTCCAGATAAACAATCCTTTCCAATTAGTTTCTCGACAAGTGTTTTCATTGTCACAATTCCTAACAACTTCCCAGTCCTATCTACCACAGGCCAACCTGAAGAATTAGCTTCTGTAAGCCTATGCAATGCCTCCAAACAAGAATTGGTCTCACTCAAACAAACTGATATTTGTGTCATGACCTCTTCTACCCAGATCATAACAACATCTTGGGTTCCCCTACTTTATTAATTGTTTGCGCAAAACACAAGTCTCTCACCTCTTTCTCTATACAGAGTTTAGCAAAGTCGCGCATTATTGTAATGCAGATATGACTTAGTACAATACTGTAATGTGACAAGTCTTTATCATTTTAGCATTTTACCCATTCGAGATTAACTGACTTTATAGCGTCGACAGCTTATATTTAAAGGTTAGGATATTATTTTGTGCAAATTTGAATTAAAGGGTGCAAAGTCTGCAAAGTGGTATGTTACTTGCATAATAATATTTAATTGAATATTTTAAATACATTGACAAGTCGGAGAATAAGGATATATTTTAATTATCTGTGCTACAGCACAACGGCGTGGGGATCAATAGTTCAAAAAATATATCTTTTAGATATGCCAAGAAATGAGGGATTTGCTTGAAACTTCGTGTCCTATTGGTCGATGACGATTGCCCCACCCGTAATGAACTCCGCAATTTACTCCTGCCTTTTGAGGATGTTCAGGTTGTTGGCGAAGCAACCAATGCCTTAGAAGCCCTAAAGTTAATTGATAATCTGGATTATTCATTAATTTTTCTTGACATCCTTATGCCAAACCTAAGTGAGATTGATTTAGCCCAGCTATTACAAAAAAAATCGGATTCACCCACAATTATTTTCACCACGGCTCACGAAGAATACGCGTTCGCCTTTAACGTAAATGCTTTAGACTATCTTATAAAACCTATTCACCCTAAACGTCTTGAAGAAGCACTCATGAAAGTGCGCCGATTTAGAAGCCAACTACCTGAATCTATCAGTAATCCTATCCCTTCTGCAAAAAGGAAAGAAAGTGAACCTAAGCCTTTTGAAGTTGTCCCTGTTGAACTAAATGGGAAAATAATTCTTTTACGCCAAGATGAAATTTTCTTTATTTATACCGATAAAGACAAAGTCTTTATTAAAACCCTAAAGGACTCTTACCTGACCCGTTTTACCTTACGCGAGTTGGAGATGCGTTTAAACTCTACTCTATTTTTTCGCTCCCATCGTTGTTATTTAGTTAACCTACAACGCATGAGGGAACTTCTACCCTATTTTAATGGAACTTACACAATCGTAGTCGATGACCATGAACGTAGCGAGATTCCAGTTAGCCGGACTAAATCCCGTATACTCAAGGAGATGATAGGTCTTTAATATCCCATATATGCCATTAGTTATGTTAAAATAACATTGAATACTCTGAATTTTTTACTTTTTTTCATTATATAGTATCTAAATAAGGTTATCAAGCCATGATCTTATGCGTCGAAATTGAGCATCTTTCCAACGAATCGATAAACGATGATTGGGAGGCCTATATGAGCATATCTGAATTATTTGAACCTTATCCAGTCCAACTTGCCCCAGATCAACCAATTTCCGAAACTATTAATATGCTTATAGCCAATAACCTCTGTTTTGTACCGGATAAAGGAGCGCTTAAGCAAGCTATTCTGGAAAGCGTACCGAATGGGATCATTGCTATCAATGCTGCCGGTGAAATCATATTTATGAATAAGGAAGCTTACCGTTTACTGGGTGTGGATAATAATGTCATTGGGAAACCCATTATACTCGTTTTTCCTGTTAGTAAACTTACTTATATCGTTGAGACGGGCCTTACAGAATATGGCCAAAAGTTGGAGATTAACGGTCATACTATTATTTCCAACCGCTCCCCCATTATTTTAAATAACAACATTTGCGGTGCGGTAGCACTTTTTCAAGATATCACAGATTTAGAGAATATCTCCCACCAACTCGCTTCGGTAAAGCAGCTTAACCTGGAACTAGATACGATTATTGAATCCTCTTTCGACGGTGTTATGATAACCAACCAAGAAGGAATTGGCATTAGAATTAACCAATCCTTAGCCCGATTAACCGGATTGGATGCCACGCACTTTGAGGGTAAACCTATTGATGATTTATTTGATAAGGGCATTTTTGAGTATGAATCAATTACCATGAAGGCTTTACGGGCTGGGCGAACTATTACAAATGTCCAAAAAATTAGCACCACAGGCAAAGAGGTGCTTGTTACCGGTAATCCAATTTTTGATATAGCAGGAAATGTTCATAGAGTTGTCACTAATGTACGAGATATTACCGAACTGGAAAACCTAAAGGAAAAGTTAAAAGAATCCGAGTTGCTGGCAACTCGCTATCAAACGGAACTGTCTCAATTAATTCCGGAGCGCCTTGAGAAAGACAAAATTATTGTACAAAGTCCTAGCATGTTGAAACTATATAAACTTGCAATGCGCGCGGCTAGGACGGACGTCACCGTTCTGCTTCTAGGTGAATCTGGTGTCGGAAAAGAAGTTTTTTCCCGAGTGATCCACAACTCAAGCAACCGCGCAGCTACAGGGAGATTAATCCAGATAAACTGCGGAGCCATTCCCGAAAATCTTTTAGAATCCGAACTGTTCGGATATGAACCAGGTGCTTTTACTGGGGCTAGCCCCAAAGGTAAACCTGGAATTTTTGAAATTGCCACCCGAGGAACACTACTTTTAGATGAAATAGGAGATCTACCTAAAAATCTACAGGTTAAACTGTTACGGGTTCTTCAGGAACAGGAAGTTTATCGGATAGGAAGTACTAATCCGATAAAACTCAATGCCCGAATTATTGCTGCGACCAATCTAAATATTTGGGAACGAGTAAAAGAGGGTTCCTTTAGAGAAGACCTATTTTATCGTTTAAACGTTCTACCCATTGAAATCCCCCCCTAAGGGAACGCAAAGAAGATATTATACCCCTAAGCATGCACTTCATCCAACTTTATAACGAGAAATACAAAGTAGCCAAGCGGCTGGATCCTAAAGCCGTACCCATTCTGGAATCGTACAATTGGCCCGGCAACGTACGAGAACTTCAAAATATACTTGAACGATTAATGGTCGTTACCGATGAAGAACTAATTCAATCCTTGCAGGTTCAGTATCAGTTAACTAAGTTTAACTCTAAGTTTAATTCTCCTATCACTATCAATGAACTTATACCAATCCATGAAGCTAGAGATATAGTGGAAAAAGAACTAATTACCATGGCTTTAGATTGTTACTCTTCCATAAGAAAAGCCGCCGAAGTTTTGGGACTTGATCACTCAAATATTGTTCGTAAGGTTGCAAAATACGGGATAAAGAGAAAATTATAGCAAAATTGCGTTTGAAACCAGTGTCTTGAGAATGAGCGTCCTCACTCCACTTTGAGAGTGAAAGAAGGTCGCTTTTTGATTGTTGTAACCTCTTAGAATTTTGGAGACTAAGTCTTCACACGCCCCACTAATTATTTGTAAAATTGTAATAATACCGGTGCGATAATACACCAAATTGGTGCATTATCGCACCGGTATTTAATATCTGAAAGTTATTATTGGAGAATAATCAGGTCCAGACTACCTTTACCCGTGAATTACTTCATTTGAGGTATTTAAAACAACCGTTCACAAATTATTTTAAACATTTAGAAAATTTGGTCTATAACTTGCAATTAATGCTAAGAGCTGAGAATTTGATTTAATCTTTTCCGAAGGGAGCTGAAACATTTAAAGCCCAATTATTAAGGAGGTTAATTGTCATGGGAGTTAAAAAGGAACCGGAAAAGTATAACGAGGCTAATCAATTTGTTGATCGCCATATTCAAGAAGGCCGAGGACCGAAGGTAGCTATTTATTATTTGGACCAACAAATAACTTATAGTGAAGTTCATGAGAAAGTCAATCAAACAGGTAACGCTTTAATGGAAATGGGCATTGGTCTAGAAGACCGAGTTATGTTGTTACTTTTAGATTGCCCAGAGTTTGTCTATAGTTTTTTTGGAGCCATGAAAATTGGTGCGATTCCCGTTCCTACTAACACCTTGTTAAAACCAGAAGATTATGAATACCTGTTAAATGATAGCCGCGCAAAAATTATTGTGGTCAGCGAAGAGTTACTGGACTGTATTACAGCTATTCGCAATAATTTATTATATTTACGTCAAATCATTGTAGTCGGGAAGCCAGTCGAAGAGTTCCTGAGTTTTAATAGCTTGCTTAAGGATAAATCCATAGAATTAGAAACTGCAAACACCACTGCCGATGATGCAGCATTTTGGCTTTACAGTTCAGGAACAACCGGGTTCCCTAAAGGAGTCGTTCACCTCCACCATGATATGACTTTTGCTGCAGAACATTATGCCAAAGGAGTTTTGCAGATCACAGAAAATGATATAACTTTTTCTGTGGCTAAATTGTTTTTCGCATATGGTTTAGGTAATGGCCTCTACTTTCCCTTTTATGTTGGTGCATCTACTGTCCTTTCCCCCAAGCGTCCGCTGCCAGAACATGTTTATTCGATGATTGAACGATACAAACCGACCTTATTCTTTGGAGTTCCCTCTTCATATGCAGCTATGGTACAACTCGAACGTGCCAAGGAAAACTATGATTTAAGCAGTATCAGGTATTGTGCTTCCGCCGGAGAACCTTTACCAAAAGTAATTTTTGAACGTTGGTTTGAAAAATGGAATCTGGAAATTTTAGATGGAATTGGTTCAACGGAAATTTTACACATCTTTATCAGCAACATGCCCGGAGAAGTCAAACCAGGAAGTACTGGCAAAATTGTTCCAGGGTATAAGGCGAAAATTATTGATCAAGACGGTAACATCGTTCCAGCCGGGAATGTAGGAACTCTTATGATAAAGGGACACAGTAATGCAGCATATTACTGGAATAAGCATGAAAAGACTATGGATACCTTCATCGGTAAGTGGACTAATACCGGAGACCAATATTACCAAGATAATGAGGGCTTCTTCTGGTATGTTGGTCGCGGCGACGATATGATTAAAGCCGGTGGAATTTGGGTTTCCCCTGTCGAAGTTGAATATTGCTTGATGGAACATCCTGCAGTTTTTGAATCCGGGGTAATCGGAAGAGCCGATATAGATGGCTTAATCAAACCGAAAGCTTTTATAGTACTACAAGAAGGCTACGAGCCCAGCGGCGATTTAGTAAGTGAATTGTCTCTTTTTGTAAAATCAAAAATTGCACCCTACAAATTCCCACGTTGGCTCGAGTTTGTTTCTGATTTACCAAGAACAGCTACGGGCAAAATTCAGCGCTTTAAATTACGGCAGATAGATATTGAGATAGATATTGCTAGTTCAAGTGAGGATAGTTAATAAATAGATCAACTTGTTGAAAAGGAAGTTGGTATTTAAAGCCGCAAGGAGGTTCAAATATGACAGAAATCACCACGAGGCAGACATTTAAAAGTCAACTGGGAACTGGTTTTGCCTCATTAGTAACTTGTGTTGTTTTAGCTATGATTCTGTGGCCAATCTGGTCTAGTGTTATGAAGGCCATTTTTACCGTTTTTGCTTCACAAGGCTTGACAGCAGCGGGACCAAAAGTAGCTGCTCAGTTAATTGGGGCCATGGTTGAAGGAAGCTTCTTCTGGATGGTTATTAACACTTGGATCTGGCAGACTCTAGTCATGGGCAACTATGGCAAAACAAAATTTACTGACCACCAACCATGGGCTGGACTTTGGTATATTCTTGTTGCCTGGTTTTTTGGAATTGTGGCTTTTATTCTATTAATCAGTTTCCTGGGCATTTGGTGGAAACCGTTTAGCTTAGCCATAATGTTCATGCCCAAAACCGCTGAAGAGGTCAGTTTAGCTTTCGAAGCATGGGAAGCTGCCAATTTTTATGCCTTAGCTGTGATTTTAGCCCAAATTCCATTTATCTCCTTACTGCAAAAATGGCCTTTTGCTGGTACATCTAAACAACCCATCGAAAGTTTTGGCGTTCTTGCTTTCAGCACTGCAGTGACTTGGATTGTTTGGATGTCTGTAATTGTACCCAGCTTTATGAAACTTTCCATAGGCGAACATCTAATTGTAGCCCAACCTTTTGGTTCTTGGCCGGCTTTTGTAGCCTTTTGTCAAGCATTTGTTATCTTTTCCATTATGCCTGTCGAGGGTGGCGAGCTATATCCCATGAAGCTGTTTGCCAAGAAACAGCCACAGATGGCTATAGTCGGGTTTATTATTGCCTTAGCCTCTGGTTTTATCATGCCGGCAATCCTTAAAAGCATAATAGTTCCCTTAGACCTAGTTCCCGGTACTCCCCCAGATGTTATCGTCGCTTCACTAGAGCTATCTGTCATTGTCTTTATGTTGACTTGGCACCATTTATTCGGGGATTATCCAAGTGCCAAACTGAGTCCAAATACAGCAATTAGGGTCTTGACACGAGTTGCTATTTGGTTTATTGGTGGTAGTGTTTATGGAGTTGTATGGCTAAAGACCTTTAAATTATTGCCTATAGGTGCAAATAATTTGGGTATGGGTTTTCCAACCATGGGAATTTTAGCTGGTCAGTTCGCTTTACTTATGACTATACTTTTCTTTAATACATTTTTGGACAAATGGCCCCTTGTTCGCAAACAGGAACGTAATAATACTGAAGCGGTTCCAGCACGAAATTACAAGATTTAATCATCTTCATAGTACTCATCATACAAGAAGTGGTTGTGTATCAAAGGGAGGCATTCTGCCTCCCTGCTTTTGGGATCTCCTAATAGATTTATGGAGAAAGGAGGGGTTTTGGAAAAGCCCAAAATCTCTAATACAGGATTCTAATGTTGTTTAACGGAAGGTCGTCCTTGACTATCCCACCCTCTTAATTTGTAATATTCATCGAGCATAAAGTCTAGTTCCTCAACGTTGATAACATCCCGCCCCCCGTTGAGCGGTTCTCTGAACATCCGCTTCGGCAATGTATCCTGTTCCCTGGTCGCACCTTCGCGGAGATTAAAAACCTTTGTTAACGTTACAATTCTGTTGGCAATTTCTTCAAGTTCTAACCGGGTATAATCCCAACCGGTAAGTGCTTTTATTAACTGTTGAAGTTCTGGCCAAAGAATCATGTCCCGATAAAAAACACATAAGATTTGAGCATTAAAAAGCGTTAACCTATTTTCAAAATCGATGAACATTTCTGCTTTACCCTGGGTAATTGCAGGATCGATCATCCCACTTAACTCTGCCTTATAAAATGTAGCGCGCAAATGACAGGCACCTCTGGTGGATGTGGCATAGGCCAGCCCCATGCCTTTAAGTACCCGGGGGTCATAGCCAGAGGGTTCCAAACCTTTGACGTGAATGGCAATGTCCTCAAGATCCCAAACTTTGGCGGCATGTTTGATCCCTTGGGACAAGATTACCCCTAGACCTCTTACATTAGCGATATCTTCAAGTAATTCAGCCACTCCCAATGCATCGCCATAGCTTAAATTTGCTTCGACTTTACCACGTTGAACAGCTTCAAGAGTAAAGGCAACTAAATTCCCTGCCGTGATCGTGTCCATCCCTAAACGGTCACAAAGATCATTTAAGTAGAGGATCTCAGCTAAATCACCAATGCAGCAAAGTCCTCCAAAAGCATAGATCGTTTCATATTCGGGTCCTTCTACTTTTAACCCCTCATACTTTCCTTTAGAAACCGTGGTAAGCTTTCCGCAGGCTAAGAAACAATTGGGACAGGCATTTGCTTTGACCTCATGTTCGGCGATTAAGGTGTCCCCGCTCAGATCTTTCCAATTCTCATAAACCCCTTCTGACCAATATTTAGTCGGGAAGGTTTCAGCACAATTCATGGTTTTGACCATTTGAGTGGTACCGTACGTTTGATACGCTTTGACACCTACATTCCCTTTCGCCTTCTCGCTCAAGGATTTAATTAAATCCTTGAGCAGTTCCGGATCAGCGACTTCTGCCTGAGCTTGACCGTAAAATACTATAGCCTTAACCTTTTTCGAGCCCATCACGGCGCCCATACCGGTGCGGCCAGCTGAACGCCAATAGTTATTTTCGATACAGGCGAACCGTACCAGATTTTCTCCTGCCGGACCTATGACGATGGCTTGAGCTTTAGGCACTCCAACCTCCTCTAAAACCCGATCTTCCGTCTCAAAGGTATCTTTACCCCAGAGATGGCTGGCGTTTCGGAACTCGACCTTGCAATCGGATATCTCTAGAGAAAGCGGCACGTCTGCCGCCCCCTCCAAAATTATCGCATCGTAGCCTGTTTTGCGCATAAGAGGAGCTACCTTGCCCCCTGAGTATGATTCGCCATAGAAGCCTGTTTGCGGCGATTTGCTATATACTCCGTAACGGCTAGAACCCCACATTCCTGTACCTGTAGCGGGGCCAGTAACAAAAATAAGCTTGTTGTCCTCTGAGAGAGGGTCGATCCCAGTCCTTACATTTTCTAAAAGCAAGTAAGAACCTAGGCCCTTTCCTCCAAGATAAGTTTTTAGTATTTCCTCCGGAATCTCCTCGACCGTGGAGGACCTATTCGTGAGGTTAATCCTCAATAGTCTCCCAAAAAAGCCTTTCATCCCGTCCCCCCCATTTACTCTACTCCGACTTATGATTATTTCACAAGAGATTTTGTTTTTACGGATTCCACAACTTATATGTAATTTCCTTGCTATTCTTACAGCAAACCGTGACAAAGGAACTACTAACAAGCTAACAAGGGTCGCAATTTACCAATGGTTAATCCACAAAGGGAACTAATTTAAACACTACCGGTGCACAATAATCCGGGCACTGAACGTTTACTTCTCCGTCGAAACCTAGAGCTTGAGGGGTAACCTTCTTGCGAAGGGCAAATACAAAAGGGTACATTGCATTAAGCGCCGTGACGCAAACATTATCAGATTTATCAAAATCGATTAAAGGACCGTCAATAATAATTTTATCTCCCGGCTTGTACAATTTACATTGGGAGTTTACGACTACTATTTTAATTTTATCTTCCTTAAAATCAGTCACATTATATAATCCTCTCTTTCTCTTAGTCCGGTCAATGTCCCCCTAAATAGGCGGCTTTAACTTCCGGGTCACTAATTAAATCAGCCGCTAGCCCACTCTTAAGAACCGCTCCATTTTCCAAAATATAAGCACGGTGAGCAGTGTTCAGAGCGGTCATGGCATTTTGTTCGACAAGTAAAATCGTTTTTCCAGCCTGATTTAAACGTTTGATCACCTCAAAGATCTCTTTAACAATTAAAGGGGCCAAACCCATGGAGGGTTCATCTAAGAGTAAGGTGTCCGCTCCCGTCATTAACGCTCGACCAATCGCTAACATCTGCTGTTCTCCGCCAGACAGATTGCCTGATGCTTGCTTTTTTCGTTCGGACAAACGGGGAAACTGTTTATAGACCTCTTCCATATCTTCTTTAACCTTGGCGTGATCTTTTCTGTTATAGGTAGCTAGTATCAAATTTTCCTCGACGGTTAGTTTCGTTAACATGCCCCGTCCTTCTGGAACATGGGATAGGCCCTGGCGAGCGATTAAATGCGAGGGGGAATTCGTAATATCCTTATTTTTAAACCTTACCTTACCGGAACTAGGGCGTACCATCCCAGAAATAGCCCGTAACGTGCTCGATTTGCCGGCTCCGTTTGCTCCAATAATGGTTACAATTTCTCCTTCATCGATATAAAAAGAGATCCCTTGCAGCGCTTTAATTACGCCGTACACAACTTCCAGGTCTTCGACTTCCATTATTTTGGTCATTAACCCACCTCCGCTTCACCCAAGTAAGCCTTAATTACAACTGGGTTATTCTGTATTTCTTCAACAGTCCCGTTAGCGATAACCTGGCCAAAATTCATGACAGTAGCATAATCACAGAGCCCTTCCACCAATTTCATCTGGTGTTCAATTAAGACAATCGTTATATCACTGTATTGTCTCTTAACTTCCTTGATAAGACCTACTAAGCCTTGGACCTCTTTCGGATTCATACCCGCTGCAGGTTCATCTAGCAATAAGAGTTTCGGTTCCGTAGCGAGTGCTCTGGCGATTTCTAACTTTCTCTGCATTCCATACGGAAGATTTCCAGCCTTTTCTTCCGCTCGCACATCAAGTCCAAAAAGTTTTATTAGACTTTCAATTTTAACCGACAAATCTTTGGTTTTATGCTTCCCTAGCCTGCGGCGGTGGATTTGTCCAACCTGGATATTCTCCACAACCGTAAGGTCATTGAACAAACGCAAATTTTGAAAGGTCCTAGCCACTCCAAGGCGGGAGATTTCGTAAGACTGTTTACCAACCAAGCTTGTTCCATCGAGAAAGATCTGACCAGCAGTCGGTTGGTATATTCCAGTAATTAAATTGAATAACGTCGTTTTACCTGCTCCGTTTGCTCCAATTACTCCATAGATCATCTTCGGTTTAACATTGATATTTAAACTGGAAATAGCCTTCAAGCCACCAAACATATGGTTCAGTTCTTTGATTTCCAGCAACTCCATAGTCAGGCCCCCTTCTGTTCAGAGCTTTATTTACATAACACTTAGATATTTGATTTTTTCATTCCAGGAAGTAGGCGTTTAATTATCCCTCTTCGTCTCCCTCTGAGGATTCTAAGCAAGCTCATAAGTCCTTCCGGCAAGAACAGAATTACTAAACAAATCGCTAGCCCGAGGATGATTAAATAAGCAGAACTTTGCCCCCACATAACCAACATGTATTGGTTGCCTACATATAGTACGATGGCACCAATAACTGGACCGAATAAGGTACCAATCCCCCCTAAGAGCACCATAATAACCATTTGATCCGCGATCAGCGGTCCCAAAACGCTATCAGGATGAATAAACGTAATCCAATAGGCAAAGGCACCTCCGATGATGCCAGCAAACATTGAGCTGAGGGCAAATACCTGGTTTTTAACCCACGTCGTGTTGAGTCCTAACGTGCGGGCTGCAGTCTCTTCCTCCCGTACAGCTTTAACTTTTAATCCAAAATCGCTATGTTCAAAAAAGAGATAGGCTACCATGAAAACAAGGAGTGCTAAGCCGAACATGACGAAATAAAAGAAATTGTCATTCAGCATCGGTGGCAAACGCAAGCCCTCTGGCCCACCTGTTATCGTTAACACCAAAACCAACTGACGCATCATTTCAGCGAAAGCCCAGGTACCAATGGCAAAATAGGAACCGCTTAGGCGTAAGGTAGGATACCCCACCAAAGCAGCAAAAATATAGGTTAAAATCCCCGCGATTAACAAGGACACAAAAAATGGCAGATGTAACTGGGTCATCAGCATGCCTGCAATATAAGCACCCAGTCCAAAAGATGCGCCATGACCGAAGCTAATATAACCCATGTAACCACCCAGCATATTCCAACTTAAGGCTAGGCCGATCCACATCATGATACCCGTAGCAATTCGCAAAACGAAGGAAGAAACGACGAAGGGCAAACAGCATAAAACGACCATAGAAAGGAACAGAATGATTAATTTGACTGGGCTAAAAGACTTTGATATTGACAATTTGACCTCTCCTTTCTACCAGCCTTTACCGAGAATACCTTTAGGAAGGAATACCAGGATTAAATAGAGGATGAAAAATAATATCAAAAAAACGTAGGCTCCACCCACATAGACCGAAACAAAACTCGATATTAACCCCAGTAACAAGCCCGCAACGATTGCCCCAGAGAAAGATCCCATTCCTCCAGCAACCACAACAAAGAAGGCGAAGGCGGTATAGCGCAAACCCATGTCTGGAAATACCGAAAAAATAGAGCCTATAAAGACACCAGACATAGCGGTTAATCCAACATAAATAGCATAAACCAAACGTGATATGCGATGACCATCAATCCCCATTAAACCAGCCACCGTCTTATCCTCTGCCGCTGCCCGAATTGTGATCCCAGTCTTTGTGCGATATAGGAAAAAGGCAAAAGCTGCAGTCACAAAAATCGAAAATACCGTAGCCGCCGCTCGAATGGCCGGTACGGTGATGCCGAACAGGTTAACATTCATTTCTGATAACATTGTAACTAGATTTCGATTGTTAAACCCCCATAAGGTTAGGGCTGATCCTCTTAATAACGTCGAGAGACCAAAAGTGAAGGCCAAGGCCATCATGGCAGCGCTTCTGTGCTTAATATTTACAACTTTTTGAATGATGGGTTGAAATAGATAACCAACTAAAGCAAAAAAAAGGGCAATAAACGGTATTAGTAGTAATGGGTCAATTTTAGTATATTGGTTAAGCCAGAAAGCGGTAAAGGCCCCCAACATAATCCATTCCCCGACAGCAAAATCAACAATATGCATAACTCCATAGGAAATCGAAAAGCCGACTGCAATCGTTATGAAAATCCCTCCGATTAGAATTCCATTGACTGTGGTTTGCATAAATAATCCCATAGAACATCTCCTCTCCAAAAGTTTGAGAAAACCGAAACACCCGTTTCCTGAAATAAAACTTGGTTTCCGCCCAGCTATAGCGCAGGCGGAAACCTTAGTTGTCCTGAGATTAGCGAGCATTGAAAGCAGGAACCGGATAAACAGGATCTTTAGCTTTCATATCGTTCGGTCCAACGACGAGCTGATCTCCATTAAGCATTTGAATAGTCAAAGCTTTTAACCCTACATTGTCATGGTACCAATTGCCGTCCGTGGCAAATTTAATTGGGCCATAAAAGGTTTGAATATCAATTTGTTCCAGTGCTTTTACTAATTGTTCACGTTGTTGCTCAGAGAGAGGCGGTTTAGCTCCGATTTTGGCTAGAGCTGCCGAAAAGGCTTCACCCGTTGCCGAACACCCTGCTTGGGTATAATCAGGCACAGCATTAAATTTCTCTTTGGATGCTTTCACATAATCCTGAACTGTACCAAACAAATCATCTTTTAGCTTTAAATCAGGTGTCCATACAGCAGCACCATAAACATAGTCCCCGTCTTTGCCAGTATTTTTAATAAAGTCTGGGGTTGTGATACCATAATGCATGACAAAAGCCTTAGGCATAAAGCCTAACGATTTGGAGCCTTTGATAACTTGCATATGTTCGGTTTCATGACCGCCTACCGCAAGAACATCCGGGTTAAGTTGTTTGATTGCGCTAATCAACGGAGTAAAGTCCGTACCAGCCGGAACAACATCGTACTTGACAACTTTCATTCCCTTTTTCTCTGCGCTCGCTTTAAAGGCTTCGGCAACAGCTTTAGAGAAGGCATCATTCACGCCGAGGACAGCAACCGTCTTGGGCGGATTGGGTAGTTTGGCTAAGGTATCAAGTGGCGAGTTTGCTGTCAAGTCTGCCGCCGGTATAGTACCAAAGGTGTAAGCAAATTTTTGAGTCCAGATAGTCGGAGATTCGGCGGATCCAGTAATCATGGGAACTTTATACTTATCGAGAATTGGAGCCACCGCTTTTGTAACCCCACTGGTATAAGGTCCGAGAATAAAGTCAACTTTCTCTGACGTGATCAATCTTTCCGCAGCATTGGCACCCGCAGTAGGATCACTTTGATCATCAGCATAGATAAGTTTTACTTGGTAACTTTTATCACCGACCTTGATCCCGCCTTTTTTGTTCACTGCATCAGCCCATAATTCGTAACCATATTTTGTAACATTTCCACCATAAACTTCTGCTCCCGATAATGATGTAATGACACCTACTTTATAATAGTCTCGTGCCTCCGTACTTGCACCGCTACCGGCGCCAGTACTAGCACTGCCACAGCCGACCAAAGACAAAAACAAACCAGAAATCGCCAGCAATGCCAGACCACGCATAATTGATAGCTTTTTAAACATAAATTTTCCTCCTTAATTATTCTTAATTAAATTGCCAGTAGTTGAGTCGAGGTTACTATGTTGATTCTTTAATGATTTTGTAGCTTGCATGCTCCTTTCAAAAGATTAAATATTAACTAAGGTACTTTTATGTTTAATTAATGGGGAAAAATACCTTGGTTTGCCAAAAGCCATTATTAATTGTGACTATATATTGTCAAATTCTTTTAGTTCTAACTGAATACTATCTTTTAAAATCCCGTATCTATGCATTTTTCGAACAATTGTCGATTGATTAACCTCTAAAGCATCCGCCATTTTATAAGTATTTTGGAACTTTATTAAGGCTTTATTTAACAGTTGTCGTTCTAATTCATCGGTAGCATTTCTTAAAGGACAAATGTCCATTATAAAAACTTTCGCAGAACTCCCATCCGTATGTAAAATATAATCTGGTAAATGCATCGGTAAAACTTCTAGAGAATCTACAGTCACAACAACTCTCTCAACTAAGTTCTCTAATTCCCGCACGTTACCGGGCCAATTATAATTTAACAAGAGATCCAGAGTCTCCGGGGCTATTTTTTTATGAATCTCGTATTTTTCTAGGAACGCTTCTAGGAAATGCTCAACCAAGACCGGAATATCTTCTTTCCGGTGCCGCAAGGGTGGTACGATAAGGGGTACAACATTTAAACGATAATAGAGGTCCTCTCTAAACTTTCGTTCTTTAACCAGACGAGGAATGTTTCGATTTGTAGCAGCAATAATCCGAGCATTGACATCAATATTGTCGTTTCCTCCAACCCTCCTTAACCTTCTATCTTGGATTACGTGCAGTAGTTTCACTTGGAGATTAAGCGGAAGTTCACTAATTTCGTCTAAGAAAACTGTCCCATTGCTGGCTGTTTCTAAAAGGCCCTTTTTCCCTTCTTTTTTGGCGCCCGTAAAGGCTCCCCCTTCATAACCAAACAATTCCGATTCCATTAAATCCTCTGGGATAGCACCACAGTTAATAGTAATAAACGGAGATTCACTACGCTTACTTAATTGGTGAATCTTTAAAGCTACAACACCTTTACCAACGCCGGATTCCCCTTCGATCAAAACCGTGGAATCTACGCCTGCAACCTTACCGGCCAGTGCCAATATTTGCTGCATTGTTGCGCTTTTACTGATAATTTCAGATGTTTTAATCCTTTCCTTGCGCAATTTAGCAATCTCCGAGCGGTAATTTTCCATTAATTTCTCAGTATCTTCTAAGCGCTGGCGTAGACTGCTTAATTCCGTTATGTCACGAGAATTCGTAACAACTCTAATGATTTGACCTTTTTCATCAAAAACAGGGTTAGCTGTTACGATTATTTTTTGTCCACTCTTTGTTGTTTGTATTAAGGTGGTACGTTTCTTTGACTTTAGAACTTGTGGGGTAATACTGGGCGAAAATAGCCCTAATTTCTCTAATTCGTTTACATGTCTGCCGACCATCTCTTCCGCTTTTATGCCGTAGAAACGCTCACCGGCTTTATTAACCCTCAGGGTGAAACCTTCTCCGTCCGTAACGTAAATTTCATCATAGGAAGAATTAAAGATCGCTTCTAATTCCTTATTGAGTTTTTTTGTAGCTTCTAATTCTTGAGCCACCACATCAAGATCCGTAATATCCTGAAAAGATGTGACCACACCAGTTAATTTATCCCCTTCAAAAACAGGTTTATGATTAGAAAGTATCACTCTGCCTCCAATGTCAACTTTATTATTGAGAACTGGCATTCCTGTTTCGAATACCTCATACATTGCTGAATCTGGAAGCACTTCTCTGGCTTTTTCCCCTACAACCTGGCCATCGATTCCTAATAGTTCCTTGGCGGCCTTGTTACATGCTAAAATGTATCCATTTGAATCTACCATTAATACACCATGATAGATCTCTTGAAATCCCGCTTCATAATTCAAATTCTTCTACACCCCCGCCTACTTGAAATATAATAGCAACTTCTGTGCCAATACCGAAGAAGATAATACGCCAGCTACCCGTCTGCCTATTTTGAATATTCAGTATTATTGGCTTATATTCTTGATGCGTATTTGCATTCAATCTAGATGTTATTTCTTTAGTTTGATCTATAAAGACTTTTTCGAAGTAGCATCTATCACACATGCATAAATGCATCATGATAATGCGTTTACGCATCTTAGCTAGATGCTACTTATTGGTTGACCAATTATTCACTATGATTGTAGAACTAGTATTAATTCCTATGCATTACCCCTGCATTTGTGACGATATTTCTTAAAAAATTTACAATGGCAGACTGATCGATTCTTATTAATTTTATCAAAAATTAAATATGACTTTTGGTATCATTCTTTAGCAAGTATTGTTGGTAATTCTGTAGGAGAATTTCGGGCATCTAAAAGATACATATTGGGTGTAAAACTTATAGGGTCATAGGGTTACTTAAATTCGATAATGCATCTTCTTAATGCATACTTAAAATATGCTGTAAGCTATTAAAAAGCAGCTGTCTATTCACACAGATTTAAACCAAATCCCAATGCAGTTATACATAGGGATTTGTATGAAATTTTCAGGGTATGCATGATAATCTGAATTTACAAGTGTTATTGAATTATTGTTTGACTGGCACGGACCTTGCATTGTAAAAAGATGATTGCCGGAAAAACGCAAATACATTAAGAGTTGAGGAGGTAATATAATTTGAAAGCGAACTATCCTATCTTCATCAATGGAGAATGGGTTGAGACTAAGGATACTATATCCGTGGTTAATAAATATTCAGGGGAAGTATTTGCAACAGTATGCTCTTCTTCCCCCTCAGAAGTTGATAATGCTGTGACTGCAGCGGTAAAAGCCTTTAAATCCAGATCCCTCTCCCCCTCCCAAATATACCAGATTTTAACTAAGACTTCTACATTGATTAGGGAGAAAGCAGATGACCTAGCACTAACCATTACGCTCGAGGCTGGTAAAGTTTTCAGAGACGCCAAAACCGAGGTTATGCGGGCTGCCCAAGTCTTTTTAATTGCCGCTGAAGAAGCCAAGCGGATTAGTGGGGAAGTAATTCCTATTGAAGCTACATCAGGGTCTGGAAATCGGTTGGCCTACACTATTAGAGTCCCAATCGGTGTAGTTTGTGCCATTAGCCCTTTCAATTTTCCATTTAACCTAGTCGCCCATAAAATTGCTCCCGCTTTAGCTGCCGGTAATACCGTCGTTTTAAAACCAGCTTCTGCTACCCCGATTTCGGCAATTAACCTCTGCCGGATCCTAGAGGAGGCTGGTCTACCACCTGGTTATCTTAATTTAGTGATAGGTGGTGGCAATGACGTAGGAGATCTATTATTGAACGATGAGCGAATTAACTTTTATACTTTTACTGGCTCTCCGAAAGTTGGAAAGAAGATTATGTCTACGATCGGTTTACGGAAATCCACCATGGAATTAGGCTCAAATTCCGTCACCATCGTTCATAAGGACGCGGATTTAGCTAAAGCAGCTACTTTATGTAGTCGCATGCCTTTTGTCAACGCTGGGCAAGTCTGTATTTCTATTCAACGGTTACTAATCCACCAGGATATCTACGAACAATTTGCTGATATGCTTGCAGAGGAAACAAGCAAACTCATACTGGGCAATCCGCTCGATCCCCAAACGGATATTGGGCCAATGATTAGCGAGTCGGAAGCGGTGAGAGCCGAGGCCTGGGTATCTGCAGCTTTACAAGGTGGTGCTACTCTATTATGTGGAGGAAAAAGAGATGGAGCTCTTTTTGAGCCAACTATTTTGACAAATGTTAAATCAAATATGCAGGTTGTCTGTGAGGAAGTTTTTGCTCCGGTGGTAAGCTTGATACCATATAAAGAGTTTGAAGAAGCCATCGAAATTGCCAACAACTCCCAGTACGGTCTGCAGGCCGGTATTTTTACTTCCTCCATTGATGTTGCTTCTGAGGCAACGCGAAAGTTGGAAGTTGGTGGGGTCATCATTAATGATACTTCTCTGTACCGTGCTGATCAGGCCCCATATGGCGGCATTAAAGGAAGCGGCATCGGACGAGAAGGCCCTAAATATGCAATACAAGAAATGACGGAGTCTAAACTAGTGGTATACAACTTATAGCCACTGAAAATATAGGTCTTGATATATAAGAAAAAACAATAAGGAATATAATTTATGGCAAGCTTACGTACTCTGTAGTAGCTGAAGCTCTTAATTTGGAATATACACCTCTGGAAGAACTAATTTAGATCATTTTTTAGAATATCGAAAAAGAAAGAAAGTGGTAAATGTGACCGTCTATACAGAAAATCAAATCGACCAGATGAAAAAAGATGACATGAGGTATTTTTTACATCCGACAAGTTCAATAGACGACATGGAATCATGGGGTGGGCCTAAGATTATTGAAGAAGGGAACGGAATTCGGATCAAGAGTGTTGAGGGTAAGACCTACATTGATTGTGGCTCAGGTCTGTGGTTAAACAATGTCGGTTATGGCAGGACCGAACTGGCAGAAGTGGCTAAAAAACAGATGGAAAAATTGTCTTACTTTCAAACGTTTAATGGCTATTCTCACCCATTAGTTATTGAGTTGGCTAAAAAAGTAGCTGGAATGATCCCCATGGATAACCCCAGGATCTTTTTTACCAGTGGGGGGTCAGAGTCCAATGATACTGCTTACAAACTGGCCCGGATATATTGGTATCTACAAGGTAACCCTAGCAAGAATCACATCATTGCCAGGACAAAAGCTTATCATGGGGTTTCTTATGGGGCAGTCAGCGCGACCAGTTTACCTGGTTTTTGGGACGGATTCAGACCTTTAGTGCCAGCATTCCACCACATTAACCATCCTCACTGTTACTTCTGTCCCTGGGGAAAAGAACAAGGTCGTTGTGATTTGGAATGTGCGGCTGCACTTGAAGAGAAGATCCTCGAGCTCGGTCAGGATAATGTTGCAGCTTTTACGGCGGAACCAGTTATCGGTACTGGAGGTGCAATCGTTCCACCAGACGGTTATTATCAACGAATTCGAGAAATTTGTGATAAGTATGACGTCTTATTCATAGCGGATGAGGTCATTACTGGCTTTGGTCGGACAGGAAAGATGTTTGGAATGCTGCAATGGGGGGTAAAACCCGATATCATGATGATGGCTAAAGGGATTACCAGTGGGTACATTCCTATGGGAGCTGTCGGGATTTCAGAGAGAGTCTATAGGCCAATCAGAAACCACGGCATCTTTATGCATGGTTATACCTACAGTGGTCATCCGGTAGCCTGTGCCGTTGCTTTAAAGAATATCGAACTTATTGAAACAGAAAACTTAGTAGGCAATGCCCGCGAAAAAGGTGAACTATTGCGTTCACTCATCCGTAACTTGGAATTACCCAGTATTGGTGAAGTTAGGGGCCTAGGACTGATGAATGCCGTCCAACTTGTCCAAGATGCTGAAAACAGGACCAAGTTTAATTCTAACTTGGGATTTGCCAAACGTGTGTCCGCTATTGCTTGGGAAAACGGACTGGCGTTACGACCATTAATTGACGACGGATTACAATTGTCCCCACCGTTGATCATTACTGAAGCGGATATAATTGAACTAGTCGACAAATTAGGTAGGTCCATTGAACAAGCTCACCGTGAGTTTTAGAAGCTTACTTTAGGTCGCTAACGTAAGAAGCACCAAAGGCGCCATTTGAAATGCTAGGAGTAGTTCCAAGCCATTCAAATGGCGCCTTTGTTCCATTTCGGTCTGCACTACATCTAAGCTAAATAATGATTCCCGCAAGGAAGTAATTCCAAAATTATTGTATTAGTATATATTATATGGTGAATTTCGGTTTTAAAATAACTCCATTGCTGCTGTGACCATCAATGATCACCTTAATCGGATTTTCAAAGCGAATCAGCCTGACATATTCGGTTTGCTTGAGTACCGTTGCCGTCTTCAGCCATTCCCAATCTACAAATTCGGCATCATTCTCTTTTCCAATATGGAAATACCCCATTCTTAACGATACCAAGTTGTGATGAAAATGACTGCCCAGTGAGGGTTCAACTTGGAGGTTATCCCAATCGGCTTCAATAACTACTTTGGCCTGGGACATTTGTGACCATGTCAGAGGGATTCCTAGCCATGGATCAGATGACCCTAGACGACCAAACCCAAAGAGCAGATAGTTGCGCTCTTCATTAAGCAATAACTGATTTAATTCTCCGATTTCTTGAGCAATTTTTCTGGTCTTGCTCAAATCAAAATGATCGGGGTCTATAAAAATAATATCGTAAATATCCTGAAATATACCATTTCCTATGGTGTGCCGGCTTTTACACATAGTCTCATCATTTGCATAATCATTAACCTTGACTTCCTGTAATTCTCTTCCTGAAACTAAAGGTCGAACCTGTAAGAAATAAAACTCGATCTCTTTTTTCCTGTCGACAGGAATGTTTATTGCAAACTCTATTTCTATTTCCGAACTGAACGCTTTTTTTCCGAGAATGAATAGGTCCTTGATAATATTGGCAAGCGGAAAAAGGCCATATTTCAAAACTGGTGCAAACGACACAAGCCTCGGTCCTGGAATTGAGAGGGTATCGCTGATGGTGTCATTGTCCTTTGAATACGTGCTGCCTACAAAGCTCAAGGTACCGTCTTTCTCAGCGCGATTTAGGGGGTATTTTCCATAGGTACACCCCGGACCGCGAGAAATGTCGACTGACTGGTTCGCAAAATTCAAGGCATAAAACTGGTTTTGGGACTTTCTTAAAAAATCACCCGGGGACGCAAATTCCGTATTCATCTTCGGATAAGCAGGAGAAAACCGATAAACTTGTTCTCCATCGACAACAGCCCTGCCAAAGCCCAAAGCCAGGCTGCCGATCCCCTGTTCAGGTTTCATATAGGAAATTGGGTAAAAATTATAGGACTGTGCAACCCCTGACATAACCGGATAAAAAATGTCCCCATGCAATTCTCCGACAAGTTGTTGAATCAAGACTGCCATTTGTTCCTCTTCTATTCTCAACTCAGAATTTTTTATGTAGCTTTTGGGTGACTGATAAAACACCGAGGCATAGACGAGTTTTATGGCATCCAGGAGTTGTTTCAGGCGAACTTCAGGGTCTTTGTGGTTGTTTGGTAATAGGAAGGTGCTGTATATTCCTGCAAAGGGTAGCATTTGGGAATCCTCGAGAATACTAGATGAACGGACGGCCAAAGGGTAGTTGATTTTCATAATTAGTATGCGCAGTTCATCAGTTATCTTGGCTGGCAATTCAGCGGACAGGAACTCGCTTGCAATAGTTTCCTCATTTTCCGTATTAACTGCCATTGCCTGCAAAACGTTCATTTCCAGAAATTCTTCGAATACTTCACTACAGATTACAAAGGATCGCGGAGTTTTTATCCTAATATGCTCATATTTATTAAACAAACTCGTCTGAGAAAGCATGAAGTTAAAAAAGGCTATTCCCCTCCCCTTACCGCCAAGGGATCCGCTGCCTAGTTTAAGCAGTGAGTTATCCAGGTCCACTTTCGAGTGTCCGAAATCAGTTATGACACCTTCCTGTAGACGTTTGAAATACATCCGTATAGTATCGAGGATATATTCCCTTAACGCCTGAGGACTTTGAAACTCAGAGACATCTGCCCGACTTTGTGCCGCCAATTCGAAATCTGTCCTAGCTTTGAACCATCTCGAAAAATGATAGCGTGTAGCGTGGTAGAGCAGGCTTTCTTCAGGCAGGTTGGGAATGATATCTTCAAATTCATCGATGGTAGCTGCCCTAGCTATTATGCGCCCATCCGGAGTCCTGAATATGAAATCACCGAACCCATAGTTCTCTAATATATATGTACACAATTCAAGATGCATGTTGGGAGAACTCTTATTAAGAAAACTGATCCCGCTCTCCTTCACCTTGCTTTCATTGTCACTTTCACTCGATTGAATTAAGAATGGAAGGTAATGGATTTCCCCCTTGATCATGTGCGCCAGATGCAGACCTGCCTTCGAATTTAACACCCCGTCTTTTTGGTAACTCATATCAGATATCACACCCAGCAAATTGTTTCGATAACGGTTGAATATAGCCGCAGCCTCTTCATAAGTCTCTGCCAGCAGGATTTTAGGTCTGGCCCTCATCCTTAACAGACGGTGGAGATTGTTTATCCCCTTGGATATAAGATAACTGGTCTGTTTCATAATTTCCGTGTAGATAATGGGGAGGAATTGAGAATACGCCCAGGGTGAGTCTTCGACCACGAGAATGACCTGAACCCCTTCATTGCAGTCATGCTCTACATTCCCTAGGTCCTCGACGTACTTGATGATTGCCAGCAGAATTTTATTGTTCCCAGACCAGTAGAATATCTTGTCAATCGTTTTTGTCTCTCTAATTTGCTTAGTTAATTCGACATTTAGTGTATCGTAAGTCAGCAAGACTACCGGTTTCCCCGGGTAAGTCTCCTTGATTCGTCTTCCGAATTCTTGGGGGTCCATATCACTAATTCTAGCCATGGTAATAATCAGATCATAGGTTCTTTCTTTCATAGCAGAAAACGCTTCTACTGCCGAAGAAACCCTCCGGATGCGCGGGACGAATTGAAGATTCATATCCAAGTATTCAGTAAAGATTTTCTCAGATAAACGACCGTCTTCCTCAAGCACAAAGGCATCATACGAGCTGGAGACAAGCAATATCTCCCGGACTCGAAATTTCATCAGGTCATGGAATCCTGAAAACTGGGTTTTATAATTATTTAAATTTTCCATATAAATCTCCCTGCCGGTCGTAGTTCTCACCACAGTTTCTAAAGCAAAGCGAGGCTATCAAATTAGAGACAGCCCCGTTGAACTATTCAATACACTTATTTAATACCCTAGATACGTTGGATACCTCAATATGCAATTCCCTGTGCATACATAGCTGTAGCAACCTTTATGAAACCCGCGATGTTGGCACCAATTACGAGATTATCTTCTTCACCGTATTCCTTGGCGGCTTCACTTACATTTTTATATATGGTAACCATGATGTCTTTTAATTTTGCATCAACTTCTTCAAAAGACCAAGAATATCTCATACTGTTCTGGCTCATTTCAAGCGCTGAAGTTGCAACACCACCAGCATTTGCGGCCTTAGCAGGACCAAATACTACTTTATTCTCAAGGAAAAGTTGAACTGCTTCAGGCGTCGTAGGCATATTTGCGCCCTCTCCTACAGCATAACATCCATTGGCTATTAAAGTCTTCGCAGCTTCTTCGTCTAATTCATTCTGTGTTGCACATGGTAGAGCGATATCACACTTAACATCCCATATGCTTGCACATCCTACTTTGTAAGTCGCACCTGGATGATATTCAACATATTTATTGATTCTTTGTCTTTCAACTTCTTTGATTCTCTGAATAGTTTCGAAGTGTATTCCTTCAGGGTCATATATATAACCATTTGAGTCACTCATCGCAACTACTTTCCCGCCTAATTCGTGAACCTTTTGAGTTGCATAAATAGCAACATTTCCTGATCCAGAAACAGTAACCGTTGCCCCTTTAAATGACTTACCCTTTGCCTTTAGGGCTTCTTCCATAAAGTAGCAAAGGCCGTACCCGGTTGCTTCTGTTCTGGCTAAGCTTCCACCATAGGATAATCCTTTTCCTGTCAGAACACCGGTAAAGTCGTTACGGAGTCTTTTGTACATTCCAAAGAGGTAACCGATTTCACGACCACCTACCCCAATATCCCCAGCTGGTACGTCTGTATTTTCCCCGATATGTTTAGACAATTCCAACATGAAGCTCTGGCAGAATCTCATTATTTCTCCGTCTGATTTACCTTTAGGATCGAAATCACTTCCGCCCTTACTTCCACCTATTGGAAGTCCGGTCAGTGAATTCTTTAAAATCTGTTCAAATCCAAGGAACTTTAAGATGCTTGCATTTACGGACGGATGGAATCTTAAGCCCCCCTTGTATGGACCAATGGCACTATTAAATTGAATTCTGAAACCACGGTTTACCTGAACATCTCCATTATCGTCAACCCATGCTGTCCTGAAAATAATTTGTCGTTCCGGCTCTACAAATCTACTGAATATCCCCGCCTGAATCCATTCTGGATGTTTTTCAGCAACAGGCTCTAATGATTCCAAGACCTCTTTTACTGCTTGGTGAAATTCAGTTTCGTTCGGATTTCTCTTTAATACTTGTCCCATTACATTTGCTAATAATTTCATCTAACTCCTCCTCGAAATACAATATACAAAATACAAAATACCCTATTTACTTACTATACTACTTTGCGAGATTTGTGCCAATGATTAAATGCTGAAATAATATGAATTATATGAATTTAGAGAAAGCGGCACCGGATGGATATAAGAGAAATTTCCTGTACCCACCTGGCGCCTCAGTTTAAGTCCATATAATATATTGCGCTAAGTAATCCATGGCGACTTGATGTACCACAAACCAAAAATCTCGGTTACTTCTGAACTTTGGCAAATGCCCAATCCAAAATATTTAGCGCTTTCTCAAGCTGCTCATCCGAAATCACCAACGGCATCAGCATCCGAATTACGTTTCCAAATACTCCTGCCGAGATGATTACAAGCCCTTGACTCAAACATTCTTGAGTGATCTGAGCCGTTTCTTCTTTTGCAGGTTCTTTTGTCTCACGATCTTTAACTAGCTCAATTCCAATCATTGCACCCAGACTCCGGATGTCGCCGATCAATGGATATTTTTCTTGCATACCTTGCAAGCGCTCCACAACAGAAGCTCCGATTTTTGCTGCTCTGGCCGAAAGCCTTTCTTGCTCGATATAATTAATCGTCGCTAAACCAGCCGCACAAGCTAGCGGATTACCCGCATAGGTGCCACCTATCATACCTGGTCCAGGGGCATCCATTATTTCCGCTTTACCAACTACTGCACTTAAAGGCATACCAGCGGAAATGGACTTGGCCATCGTGATAAGATCAGGCTCAACACCATAGTTCTCAACCGCAAACATCCTACCCGTTCTTCCAAAACCCGTTTGAATCTCGTCTGCAATAAGCACTATACCATGTGTTTCGGCAATCGTTTTTAAGCCCGGCAAGAACTCTTTAGGTGGAACTATAAACCCACCTTCTCCTTGAACAGGCTCAATGATCATGGCTGCGATGGTTTCTGGTTCAACCTCTGAAGTGAAGAAACGCTCAAATTGCTCTAAACAGTACATACCACAGCTAGGATAATTGGCATGATAATAACACCGATAGCAATAAGCAGAAGGAAGTTTATAAATTTCAGACGCAAACGGCCCAAAACCATATTTATATGGTCTTACCTTACTAGTTAAGCCCATAGCTAAATTTGTTCTACCATGGAAAGCCATCTCAAAGGCAATAACTCCTGTTCTTTTAGTAAAGGAACGAGCAATTTTAATCGCATTTTCCACTGCTTCCGCACCGCTGTTGACGTACGTTACTTTAATATCTCCCTTAATCGGTGTGATTTGTATTAACTTCTCGGCCAAATCCACCCACCCTTCATACATAGAAACCATAAAACAAGTATGAATCAATTTTTCAGCTTGTTCCTTTATGGCATCAACAACCGGTCTGGGACAATGACCAGCATTCAAAACCCCAATACCACCATATAAATCAATAAATTCGTTGCCATCAACATCTGTCATCAAGGCACCTGAAGCTTTCTCAATAAACAGAGGAGTTCCCTGTGAGATCCCTCTAGCAGTACACTTATTTTTTCTATCAATTAATGCTTTGGATTTTGGACCTGGAAGTTCCATTTTCTCATTCATTCTAACAGCCCCTTCGTATTTCCTAATAATCTAAAAGCTTAAAACAATCTAGTACAGCTCGCCCATCAATATACTTTTATAATGCAATTATCGCGCCAAAAATTCTCTAACTATCAACAGCCGATTCTAATAGTTTCCTTGACTAATCTTAAAACAAAGAATGCATCTAGACATTTAAAATTTTGGGATTTGCCCCTAATACCTGCCCCCGATCTGATAAACTCGGCAAATCCATGATGATGCAATTGAGCATTCGATTAATGTATGATAGCTGTTAATACTCCCGATTAATTAATTAATTAATTGATTGATTAATCTTAATATACCTTTCGTGAACCTACCGGTTCACATATTAGAACAAATATGTGAAAAAAGCGCAGCAAAAAAGATGCCTACAATCTGCAAGACATCTTTACAATTATTATGGGGTTGCTGTTTACCTAATTTCACAGGAGTAATTTATCCAAGCCCCAGAAAACAACCATTCCAAAAACAATTCCCAGAAACAAGTTGGGAACAAATCTGGAGAAAACAAACATCAAGACTCCGGTCCATAAAAAGGGATTATGTATAAGGACAATTGTTCCTCCCGGTGTCACAAGTTCAGGTATTACAAGGGCAGCCAGTAAGGCAATGGGGACAAGTTCGATAAAATCCCGAGCAAAACCTTGAACGTTCTTTCCCTTAAACAAAAGGAAGGGTAAAACTCGCGAGCCATATGTGACTAAAGTCATTAATACAATTGTACTTAAATAGTCGGTTGACATACTTCTCACGCCCTTTCTCGTTGTAGCTAAGCGCAGACTCTTTTAATCGTTAAATTAGGAAGGAAGCCTTCTGCGACGCCACCATGCCCCGATTCCTGCGGCAAGGACAACACTTAGAATTAAATATAGTTTTCCTGGTATAAGTAGCTTAAGTACTACCGCTAATACGGCTGCCATAAGGTAAGTCCCATAGTTTTGCTTAGACAGGGAGGAGGTCGTTAAAATAATGAATAAAGCCAAAAGGGCAAATTGAAAACCCGAGAATTCAACGGGCAACCAGTTACCAATCAAACCACCAAGGATCGTAAAAATGACCCAGGAGGAAAATGCACCGAGGTTGATTCCCAGCATCACTCGCTGGCGATTTTCTTCCCCAACGACCTCCTTTAGAACCTTCGTATTAAGTACAAAGGTTTCGTCCGTAAGTCCTTGGGCTAAACCCAGAGACCAAGGAAGGGTTCTCTCTGGAAAAAAGGGAACAATGGACAAACTCATTAGAAGATGCCGAATGTTAATAATAAGGGTAGTTAGTCCAATCATCAAAGGGGTTGCACCTTGGTGGATCATTTCTATTCCAATGAATTGCGAGGCACCTGCGTAAACAAAGAAAGACATCAGCCCAGCTTCCCAAAAGGTCAAGCCGAACTGAGTTGCTAAGATTCCAAACGTTATTGCCACAGGTGCATACCCTATAACTATGGTCAATGACTGACGCAAACCGTAGATAAAGCCCGTCTTGTCATTTTGGATTAAGTCATTTTCGTTAATCACTTGGCCACCTGCTTGATTACCGTCAAAAAATCCGGATAGGATACTTCGGCAGCCTCCATGTTTTCTACGCTTACCCCTTCTTCCGAGAGAAGTCCAGCGATGGCCCATGCCATAGCCAAACGATGATCTCCGAGACTATTCGCGTATCCACCACGTAAGGTAGGCTGACCATGGATTCGTAATCCATCGGGAAGTTCTTCGACTTTAGCCCCTAGAGCATTTAATCCATCCGCTACCGAACGGATCCGATCACTTTCCTTGATCCTTAATTCGGCCGCGTCCCGGATAACAGTTTCCCCTTCCGCAAAGCAAGCAGCCACGGCTAAAATTGGGATCTCATCAATCAGACGTGGAATCATAGGCCCTCCAATTTCTATCCCTTTAAGACGGGAGGGTCGAACCCTTAAAGTTGCTCTAGGCTCACCACAAACATCCAAAACATCGCTCAGCTCGATATCCGCGCCCATCCCTTGTAATACATCCAATATCCCTGTACGTGTCGGGTTCACTCCAACATCCTTTAAAATTAGCTCTCCGCTCCCAACCAAACTTCCTAGAACGAGAAAAAAAGCAGCCGATGAAATATCCCCAGGCACTAAAACCGTTTGACCCGTTAAGCGTCCACCGCCGCGAACCCACGACTCTGTGCCAAGACTTTGCACCTCTACGCCAAATCCTCTCAGCATTCGCTCAGAATGGTCCCTAGAAAGAGCAGGTTCCAGGACTCTAGTCTCACCACTAGCTCTCAACCCTGCTAAGATTATCGCGGATTTTACTTGAGCAGAGGGAACCGTTGTTCGAAACGTCTGCCCTTGCAACTGACCGCCTTCCATGGTTAGTGGCGCTAAAGTTCCACCTTGTCTCCCGATAATCTGGGCTCCCATCTGCCTAAGTGGGTCTGTAACACGTCGCATCGGTCTTGAACGAAGGGATGCATCACCTGTCAAGGTGACGGCAAACGGACTACCCGCTAACACACCCAACATTAATCTCATAGTGGTTCCGGAATTACCAGCATCTAGAACATCAACAGGCTCTTGCCAAGCATCCATCCCTTCGCCCCGAATCCAGACTTCAGTCCCTTGTCTCTCCCAAGAAACACCCAGTTGATTTAAACAACGAAGCGTACTTAAACAGTCTTGGCCTAATAAGAAATTCGAAACATGGGTTTCTCCATGAGCCATCCCTCCGAAGAGCGCAGCTCGATGAGAAATTGACTTATCACCCGGAACTCGGATTTCTCCTTTCGCACCGGAAACCGGTTTGACATACACGCCTTGCATAGGTGCTCCCCCCTTAGTTAGGTTATACATTACGTTATACACCTTTTTTAGCTAATCTTCAATTTCATTCTAGAAATAGCTATATACTTTGGAAAATTTGCCTTAATCCTCTGACAAAGCTCAATGACCCAAGCGCACCCCCGCTTCTATAAGTGGGGGTGCTGAACGAGTTTACTAGTATTTATAAAAGAGTTATTTCATATCATCTCGAAGTATGTGTGCCCTTCGAAACGCGTCGGCAATAGACTCCCCATCTCCCTGCTGTAGACAATCCCTTAGTTCTCCAATTCTTCGCTCCCAGTGAGTCAGCCCATCGAGAATCGCTTCCGAATTTCTCACCATAATCTCCTTCCACATTTCGGGCGAACTATCCGCTATCCGCGTAATATCTCGGAAACTACGACCTGCTAACGCCAAAGTCGATTCTCCGTCTGTAGGAGTATCTTGTGAAGCTAAAGTCAGGGCTACCGCCAGGAGATGGGGGAGATGGCTTACCATAGCTACTTCCACATCATGATCCTTAGGTTCTCGAAACACGACTTTGGCTCCAAATCCTTGAATAAGTTCTACAAGTCTCCGAACCGCTTCTATAGATGAATCCGGGGTAGGCGTTAAAACATATGGATAGCCTCGGAAAAGATCCGGGTCCGCAACCCCAAATCCGGACTGTTCTGAACCTGTCATTGGGTGACCACCTATAAACGTAAGATCATCAGCACCCGCCATGGCATTAAGACACGATTTTCGACAAATTTCCGTCTTTAGACTCCCGACGTCTGTGACGATTGCCCCCTTTGGGATCCTCCCCACCAATTGTTCTAACCCCTTCTCCAGTTCTTGAAGGGGAAGGGCTAATACAATCAAATCTGCCTCGATAAACTGCGGCATAGCCGCCCAACCTGCCTTAATCCAGCCCCGACTGATAGCTTCGTCAAGACTAGCCTTTTCCGGATCAACCGCAGAAACTTCCCAGCCAGCACGATGCAAGGCCCCTGCCCAAGAGCCTCCAATCAAGCCCAAACCAAGGACACAAGCCTTCGGAATTCGAAGGCCTGACCAGCCAGGTGATAAAGTAGCCTCGCTTTGCTGAGTTGCCGTTACTATAGTCAAAACGAGCTTTCTTCCCCCAACTTACGGTCTAAGGCGTGGGCGAGCCTTGATAAATCATGCATCATACTTTGAAACCTTTCCGGGGTTAAGGACTGCTTACCGTCGGAAACAGCCTTTTCAGGATGAGGATGGACTTCAACAATCAAGCCATCGGCACCAGCAGCCAGAGCTGCTTTGGCCATAGGATGAACTAGATGCCATTTCCCAGTTCCATGACTAGGGTCAACTATGACTGGAAGGTGAGAAAGGGCATGCAACGCTGGAACCATACTCAGATCAAGTGTATTTCGAGTATAACTCTCAAAGGTGCGAATTCCCCGCTCGCAGAACATCACTTGATAGTTTCCTCCATCCATGATGTATTCTGCCGCCATCATCCATTCCTCTAAGGTTGCCGAAGGTCCTCTTTTTAGTAAAACAGGTTTCCCTGACTTGGCTACTTCTTTGAGAAGTATGAAGTTTTGCATATTCCGAGCCCCAATTTGGAGTATATCTGAGTAATGTGCTACCAAATCAACATCTCGCGCATCGATTACTTCTGTGATGACCAAAAGCCCCGTTTTATCACGTGCTTCTGCTAAATAGCGTAAACCTTCTTCCTCTAACCCTTGAAAGGAATAGGGCGACGTGCGCGGTTTAAACGCCCCGCCCCGCAAAAAGGTCGCTCCACTCTCGCGCACTGCAAGAGCTGTTTCCATGATTTGGGCCCGGCTCTCCACAGCACAAGGACCTGCCATTACATGGACCGTCTGGCCTCCAATTTCCTGTCCACCGACTCGGATTATGGTATCTGCAGGGTGAAACTCACGACTGACTAATTTATACGGTGCTAAGATCGGCACTACTTTTTCTACCCATGGAAGCGCTTCTAAATCAAGGGATTCAATTTTTTGGCGATCCCCTATGGCTCCCATAATCGTTTTCTCGACCCCTTGGGAAAGATGGACTTTTAAGCCCTCTTCTGTTAAACGTGTGGATACTTCTTCAATCTGTTCTACCGTCGAACCCCTTTTTAAAACAATAATCATTTCTACTACCCCTTTCAACCATCCTGCTGTTTAATTTATTAATCAAAAAAGCACCCTGAATAGAGGGTGCTTTGATTCTTAATCGCTCCCATCCTACTTTTCTACCTATTCTTCCGCAAATCCTTCAATATTGAAGCACCTACAGCAACCACGCATAGCCATCCTACATAAGCTTTGCCAAACAAAGCTTGCTCATCACGAAGTTAAAATTAAATTAGTGCTATCTTACCACAGAAAGGGCTATCTCCACAACCCCTATTAACAAAAACAACTATACCCTATAGCATAGACTTTTTTAAGTTGTCAATTCATGATTGCACAACAGCTTCTCAGTCGGGTTCAGTCATAGTGTCATTTGTTGCTTGACTATGCCCCTTCACTCCACAGGCATTACCCTGCTTCATCATTACTATAGGCTGACGCGTCCTGCATTCACCAGTCATTTCCTACTGGTTAGGTCTCATTACCTTTTATAGGTTCTACCATGCAGGAGTCCGCTGTTCCGTGTTTCCTAGCCTTGCATACGACTTTAGCCGCCTGCTATGACCCGAGGTTCAGCTTTTACCCATGATTGGGGGACTAAGCACGCTTTTTATTTCTGATCTTCGTCAGTCTTGGCACATTGAATTACCTTGACCGTTCCCCTTCTATCCTGAAATAGATGGCAATGTTTCCTTTGCCCTTACTTTCGAGCCGTACAAACTCAGGTTCCTATGCTAAGTCGGCATGGACGTTTTATGGCGACCCAACTACTTTACCAACCATTTTACAGGTTCAATAAGCCTAGGTCTGTTGGATAACGCAGGTCGGCTGGCGTACAAGTTGCATCCAAAATAAGCGTTCCCTGATTAGGTTTAACTTCGGGTGTATCCTCTTCTACCTCTTGTATTTCAACAGGTATAGTTATATCAACGCTATCGGATCCTCTCGAGTCATCATCGTGATGATCTTCATCATGCACTTTATCTTTTTCACTTTGTATGGCTCTTTGCGCAGCTTCTGCAGAGATTATACGTTCGTTGATCTTGGCTAGACGTTTGGCATTAAAACGTTTCCGAAATTTGACCATCGCTACTGGCGTAAAGGGTTTCGTCAATTGGTACTCACTGAAGCCAATGAAGTACTGAAGATAGGGGTTTTCTGTAATCTGTTGCACGGTTTCGCGATCGGTATTGCCACACCGTGCTTGTATAATCAATGATCCCAGAGCCATTCGGACAGGTTTAGCCACATTACCCCGATCACTTGGAAACATAAAGGCGTATTCCTCTTCGATTTCATCCCAAGGAATGATTTGGGCCAATTGGAACCAGCGATTTTCGGCACTGAGCTTAACCGAAAAAGGTAGGATAAAATCATCTATGGTCATCTGCGAACTGGGCTTACGGTACATCTTTTCTCCTCCATGTGCACGGTTTTTTTGGGGTAGTTACGTTTTTCCATGCACATAATATTCGACAAAAATGCCCTCAAGCCCTTGTGATATCTAGCTTTTCATGATATTTAGCAAGCCCGAATTAGCAAACTAAAATTACCTAACCAGTATAACGGTTAAGAGTTAATTTTCCTTGTTCTGATTCAATAATTCAAATACTATCTTTTAATATATAGATATTATAAACATTTTCAGATTCAGACTTACTATACAGTCCAATAAATGCAATTTTTCCAGTTGGAGAGATAGTGGGACTAATAATATTTTGAAAGTCTGGAGTAACTGCCTTTTCTTCTTTTGTAGTTATATTTAATAGCTTTAACCTTTGTGGATAGTAATGTAGTTCTGAAAGTTGATCTGTTAAAGATTGAATATATAATAATCTGTCCCTAAAGGGCGGAGTATCTATAAGGAGAGCTCCACTTTCGGGGGAATTCATATACAGTTTTGTTATTGATATTAATAATATAAATTTAGGGATTCACCTAAATTTTCACTAGACTAAATCAGATGCAAAAGTTTT